>JBKXCY010000110.1:0-5726 GCA_046994005.1 Streptococcus sp. | reverse complement strand
CTTAAAAGAATTGACTCCGATTCGGCCCAATCTCTACCTGTGGCAAGGCGATATCACTCGTCTGGCGGTTGATGCCATTGTCAATGCGGCCAACAGTAAGCTTTTAGGCTGTTTTGTACCTAATCATTCTTGTATTGACAATGCCATTCACACAGCTGCGGGGGTTGAACTACGTTTATCCTCTCCTTGCTCCTGCAGGAGCAAGGAGAGGATGAAACTACGGGTCAGGCAAAGATGACCAAGGCCTATAACCTACCTTCCCGCTATGTCCTTCACACAGTTGGGCCTATTATCTATGACGAAGTGACAGATTTGGAAAGACAACAGTTGGCCTCTTCGTACGAAGAGTGTTTGAACTTAGCTTATGAAAAAGGTCTGAGAAGCTTGGCCTTTTGTTGTATCTCAACAGGAGAATTTCGTTTTCCAAATGAAGAGGCAACTAAGATTGCGATAGAGACGGTTCTACAGTTCCAGAAAGAACACCCTGATATGGTAGTTATATTCAATGTTTTTAAAGATATTGATTATACGATTTATCAAGCATTATTAAAAAAATAATGTTTCTATATAGAAGTAGTTGATGGATGTAACAGACAGTGATACAATAACTTTAATATTTCGATATCGAACAAAAAGGAGACATAATGGACAAGATGTTAGGGGGCTACCAAGCTCTACAGATTCGATTGTTAAACGGGCGTATTTTTCAAAAACTCTTGAGCAAAGAACCAGAAGCTCAATATAGAAGTGAACAAGGAAAAATTTTAACAGTGCTTTGGCAAAAAGAAGATGGTCGAGCGACTGCGACAGATATCGCCCTTACTTCAGGACTAGCCAACAATACCTTGACTAGCATGATTAAGAAATTAGTTGACCAGGGCTTGGTTACGATTGAACAGAGTGACCAGGACAAGCGCAAGAAGTTTGTCGTTTTGACCGAACTTGGTTGGGCGCAAAAAGAAATTGGAGACCGTGTCAGCAAAGAACTAGGAGAGATTTTCTACCAAGGCTTTTCAAATCAAGAAATCCGAGAATTTGAAGCCTATCAAGAGCGTATTATCACAAATCTAAAAGCTAAAGAAAATGATATGTAGGGAAAGGAAGTAACAGTTATGATTGGAATAACAGGTGTAACAGGGAAATTAGGCTCTTATGTGGCTGATCTTGTCGATCAGCAAGGAATTTCTTCTATCCATCTGGCAAGAAGCCCAGAGCGTGCAAAAGTCTACGCGTCAGCGGAAATTCGTAAGATGGTGTATGCCAATACTCCAGAGGTGGTTGAGGCCTTAAAGGGTATCGATGTCTTATTGATGGTCTCTGCTCGGGAAAATCCAGAGCGTGTTGAGGAACACAAGAGTTTTTTAGATGCCGCAAAGCTTGCTGGAGTGCAGCATATCGTCTATACCTCCTTTTACGGAGCAGATGAAAAAGCAACCTTTATCTTGTCTCGAGATCATGCCCAGACGGAAGCCTATATCAAGAAGTTAGGATTCACCTATACATTTTTGAGAGATAATTTTTACTTGGACTTCTTTATTGATATTGCTCTTGAAAATGGAGAAATTCGTGGTCCGGCTGGCAGGGGCCGTGTGTCAGCTGTTGCCCGTAAGGACACTTCTAGGGTCGCAGCAGAGATTATCTTAAACCCTAAGGAATGGGAAAATCAAACCTTGAATCTAACAGGACCAGAGAATCTTTCTATGGAAGAAATCGTAGAGCTTCTCTCAAAAGAGACCGGTAATGCCATCACGTATGTAGACGAATCGGTAGAAGAGGCCTATGAGTCACGGAAAAAATGGCCAGCACAAAACTGGGAATACGATGCTTGGGTCAGTACCTATACAGCTATCAAAGTTGGGGAACAAGCTGGGGTTTCAACAGTTGTCGAAAAAGTCTTAGGACGTCCAGCTATGAGTTTGGTAGAAGTTGTAAAATCTAGTTTATCGCAATAGAATTGTCAAAGAAGCATGACGTTCTGTGTATAGATTGAGGGGATAGTAATGAAAGCAGTTGTTGTGAGCACTCCAGGTGGGCCAGAGGTATTAGAAGTGGTCGAACGACCAAAACCAGTCCTGAAGGCAGGTTGGACCCTGGTGAAAATCCAAGGCTTTGGTATCAATCACAGTGAAATTTTTACCCGCAAGGGACAATCACCATCTGTAAAGTTTCCTCGTGTGTTAGGGATTGAGTGTGTCGGTCTTGTGGAAGAAACGACTCGACCAGATTTGAAGATTGGCCAGCAAATCATTTCCATTATGGGGGAGATGGGCCGAGCCTTTGATGGAGGCTATGCAGAGTATACCCTTCTCCCGAATGATCAAATTTATCCGATCAAGACAGAACTTGATTTGGAAAGTTTGATTGCCCTTCCGGAAACCTATTACACGGCTTTTGACTCTTTTCTCAATCTCAAGATAGAGGAGAAAGATAGCGTGTTAGTTCGTGGGGCTACTAGTGGTGTAGGAATTGCCTTTGCTAAACTGCTGAAAGGAAAATTTCCTAATATTCACCTGACAGGAACTAGCCGAAATCTAGCTAAGGAAGAGCAACTGAAAGTGGTCGGATTTGATCAGGTGATTTTGGAAAAGGATGGTGTCCTGCACACGAAAGAGCAGTTCGATAAGGTTTTGGACCTTGTTGGTCCAAGCGCTATTCTCGATACTTTTGCGCGGACAGCAGAAGGTGGGATTATCTGTTCTTGTGGGCTACTGGGTGGTCAGTGGACTGTTCCAGACTTTGATCCGATCGAGATGCTCTCTCGCAATCTCTACTTGACGACTTTTGCTTCTGGCAATGTGTCTCCAGACAAGCTTCAGGCTTTGGTAGATTTTGTCGAGCAGTATCGTGTGGATGTACGGACTGAAAAAGTTTATCAAATTGACCAAATTCAGGAAGCGCATGCTTATCTGGAAGGAAGCCATTCTTTTGGTAAAGTGATCGTAAAAAATGAGGAAGATTAAATGATTGAATACAAACATGTAGCCTTGCGCTACACGGAAAAGGACATTTTGAAAGATGTCAATCTCCGCATTGAAAATGGAGAATTCATGGTGCTAGTGGGTCCTTCAGGATCTGGTAAGACCACCATGATCAAGATGATTAACCGTCTTTTGGAACCGACAGATGGCAATATCTATATGGATGGGAAACGCATCAAGGACTATGATGAACGGGAGTTACGTCTAAGTACCGGCTATGTCCTCCAAGCTATTGCCCTATTTCCTAACTTGACAGTTGCCGAAAATATTGCTCTCATTCCTGAGATGAAGGGCTGGAGCAAGGAGCAAATCGCTTCTAAAACAGAGGAACTCTTGAACAAGGTTGGCCTGCCTGCTGCAGAGTATGCAAATCGCATGCCTAGTGAATTATCGGGTGGAGAGCAACAGCGGATTGGCATTGTGCGAGCTATCATTGGGGAACCAAAGATTCTATTGATGGACGAACCTTTTTCAGCTTTGGATGCCATCTCTCGTAAGCAGTTGCAAGAATTGACCAAGGCCTTACATAAAGAATTCGGCATGACGACCATCTTCGTAACACATGATACGGATGAGGCCTTAAAATTAGGGGATCGAATTGCAGTTTTGCAGGATGGAGAAATTCGTCAGGTCGCAGAACCTGAAACAATTTTACAAGCACCTGCGACAGACTTTGTAGCAAACTTGTTTGGAGGTAGCCTTCATGTCTAATTTTGATTTCAACTTTTCAAACGTTTTTGGGACTGGTTAACGGCCCTCGGACAGCACTTACAATTGTCTCTTTTGACTTAATTATTGCAATTTTCCTCTCAATTCCTTTGGCCATTTATCTTAGCACGCGCGAACGTGCGAGTAACTGGGTTTGCAACTCGCTGGTGTCTTTCAAACCATCCCTTCCATGGCACTTCTAAATTCCTTATCCTATTATGGGAATTGGAACGCTTCCTGCTTTAACAGCTCTAGTTATTTATGCGATATTCCCAATTTTGCAAAATACTATTACAGGATTGCGTGGGATTGACCCTAGTTTGGAAGAAGCTGGGATTGCCTTTGGGATGACCAAGTGGGAGCGCCTTAAGAAGTTCGAGATTCCACTGGCTATGCCTGTGGTGATGTCAGGGGTAAGGACTTCTGCGGTAATGATTATAGGGACTGCGACCTTGGCAGCCTTGATTGGGGCTGGAGGACTTGGTTCCTTTATCCTTCTAGGTATTGATCGAAGAAATTATAGCTTGATTCTGATTGGGGCCATTTCTTCAGCGGTTCTTGCTATTTTATTCAATATTGTTCTAAAATGGATGGAAAAAGCCAAGTTACGCACGATTTTTGCAGCTTTCGCTATTATGGTGCTTGGTTTGGGAGCAAGTTACGCACCAAGCATGATGCCTCAGAAAGAGAAAGAAAATCTAGTCATAGCCGGTAAATTGGGACCTGAACCAGAGATTCTCATGAATATGTACAAGCTTCTCATTGAGGAAAATAGTGACATGACGGTGACGGTTAAGCCTAACTTTGGGAAGACAGATTTCCTTTATCAAGCGCTTAAAAAGGGTGATATTGATATCTATCCAGAATTTACAGGGACCATTACAAGCTCACTTTTGCAGCCAGCTCCTAAAGTCAGCAACGACTCCAAAGAAGTTTTCGAGGTTGCGCGTGATGGTATAAAGAAACAAGATAATCTAGCCTTGCTCAAACCCATGGCTTATCAAAACACCTATGCGATTGCTGTTCCGAAAAGTATTTCGAAAGAGTATAATCTGAAGACGATTTCTGATCTCAAGAAAGTTCAGGACAAGCTCAAAGCTGGTTTCACTCTGGAATTTAACGACCGTGAGGACGGAAACAAAGGACTTCAATCAGTTTATGGACTAAATCTTAATGTAGCTACCATGGAGCCGGCACTTCGCTATGAGGCAATCCAACAAGGCAATATCCAAATAACAGATGCCTATTCAACAGACCCAGAAATTGCTCAATATGATTTAGTTGTTCTAGAGGATGACCAACACCTCTTCCCACCTTACCAAGGGGCACCCCTCATGAAAGAAGCTCTTCTTAAGAAACATCCAGAATTGGAAGGCATTCTGAACAAGTTGGCCGGCAAAATCACAGAGAGCCAAATGAGTCAGATGAACTACCAAGTGGGAGTAGAAGGAAAACCTGCTGCTAAAGTCGCACGTGAGTTTTTGGTCAAACAGGGACTATTGAAGAAATGATCAAGCAAGAAAAAATACAAGAAACTCTTCTGCGACTCTGTAAGCACTATGGAGAACAAAATTGGTGGCAATCGGATAACAAGATTGAAGACTTGGTATCGACTATTCTGATCCAGCGAATAACAGAGAAGAATGCTAAGTTGGCTTTAGCTGGTCTTATGGATGTCATGACAGTAGAGGATATCCTGGCTTTACCGCTAGAAGATTTACAGGAACGTATTCGACCTGCCGGATTTTTTAGCAAAAGTCTCAAACGATTAAGGACTTCTGATCTGGTTAAGAGAAGTTGGTGGTTTTGAGGTTCTGTCCAAGATTGGAACAGAAGATTTACGGAAGCAACTTTTGAAGTTAAAAGGGATTGGACCAGAGACTGCAGATGCACTTTTACTTTATCTTTTTGATCGTCCAGTTTTTATTTCGGATGAATATGCGAGAAGACTTTTTCGACGCTTAGGATTTGGAAACTTTGATACTTATAATGACATGCATGCTGTTTACGGTAACGTCTTGGAGGGACTTACTCTCAAAC
>JBKXCY010000109.1:0-5748 GCA_046994005.1 Streptococcus sp. | reverse complement strand
GGTCGTAAGATCATCGTGGATACTTATGGTGGTTATTCACGTCACGGTGGTGGTGCCTTCTCTGGTAAGGATGCCACTAAGGTAGACCGTTCGGCTTCTTATGCAGCTCGCTATATTGCCAAAAACATCGTTGCAGCTGGTCTTGCTAAGAAAGCAGAAGTGCAATTGGCTTATGCCATTGGGGTTGCTCAACCTGTCTCTGTTCGGATTGATACCTTTGGTACTGGAACAGTCGCTGAAAGTAAGCTTGAAAAAGCAGCACGTGAGCTCTTTGATCTTCGTCCTGCAGGGATTATCCAAATGCTGGATTTGAAACGTCCAATCTACCGTCAAACAGCAGCATACGGCCATATGGGACGGACGGATATCGACCTTCCATGGGAACGTTTGGACAAGGTAGAAGCCTTGAAAGAAGCTGTAAAATAATTAGTTGAAATGGAAAAGTTAGGGTCAAGTTGATCCTAGCTTTTTTTCGTTTTGAAAATTCCTACAGATGGAAAAATAGGTCGATCTGTGGTATAATAGATGCAGTATTTTGAATACGTTGTCCCTTTTATTTCCGTTACAAAAAACGATAGTAAAAGGAAAAAGACTTGAAAGAGCTAATAAATTATTAAGATGAAAAAAATTGTAATAAATGGTGGTCGCCCTCTAAAAGGAGAGGTGACCATTAGTGGTGCAAAAAATAGTGTAGTAGCCCTGATTCCGGCGACCATTCTGGCGGATGATATCGTGACCCTTGATGGGGTACCGGATATCTCCGACGTGGCGAGTCTGATTGAAATCATGACCATCATGGGGGCTAAGATCGAGCGCAAAGAAGACAGTTTGATCATTGATCCACGTGGGGTGAAGAATATGCCTATGCCATTTGGAAAGATCAATAGCTTGCGAGCTTCCTATTATTTCTATGGTAGCTTGTTAGGACGTTATGGTCAAGCAACTGTTGGACTACCTGGAGGGTGTGACCTTGGACCACGTCCGATCGATTTGCATTTGAAGGCCTTTGAAGCAATGGGAGCCGCTATGACCATGGATGGCTCTAGTATGAAACTTGCGACTGATGGCAAGCCTCTTCAAGGAGCAAACATCTACATGGATACTGTTAGTGTCGGTGCAACGATCAATACGATTTTGGCAGCGGTCAAGGCTGAAGGTCGGACAGTGATCGAAAATGCTGCGCGGGAACCTGAGATTATCGATGTGGTAACCTTGCTCAACAACATGGGAGCCCATATTCGGGGAGCAGGAACAGATATTATTATCATTGATGGTGTTCCACAATTGCATGGAACGAGACATCAGGTGATTCCAGATCGCATCGAAGCTGGAACCTATATTGCCCTTGCAGCTGCTATTGGAGAAGGTATCCAGATCAATAATGTCCTGTATGAGCATTTGGAGAGCTATATTGCCAAGTTAGAGGAAATGGGTGTGCGCATGACCATTTCTGAAGATAGCATCTTTGTAGAAAAGCAGACGGGCTTGAAGGCCATCCAGATCAAAACGTCTCCTTATCCTGGTTTTGCGACTGATTTGCAACAACCGATCACACCTTTGCTCTTAACGGCTGCAGGACGTGGGCGCATTGTTGATACGATTTATGAAAAACGGGTCAACCATGTGCCAGAATTGGCTAAAATGGGAGCCACCATTTCGACCTTAAACGACCACATTATCTATGAAGGGCCAAATCAATTGACAGGATCCAGTGTGAAAGCGACGGATCTTCGAGCTGGTGCGGCTTTAGTGATCGCCGGTCTCATGGCTTCTGGAACAACAGAAATTACAAATGTGGAATACATCCTTCGCGGGTATTCAGATATTATTCATAAATTGACCCAACTTGGAGCAGACATCCAGTTGGTAGAGGAATAGTGACAGAACTAGGGATCTGATAGTGGCGGCTGGATACACGAACAATGGAGTTTGAAATGAATATTTGGACGCACTTAGCTGCCTATTCACTAATTGAAACACAAAGGTTGTATTTACGACCTTTTCTCTTTGAGGATGCGGAAGATTTTTATAAGATTGCTTCGAATCCTGATAACCTACAATTTATCTTTCCTGCACAAGCCGATCTTTCTGAAACTCAATATGTACTAGCCAACTATTTCATGAAAAATCCTTTGGGGGTTTGGGCGATCTGTGATAAGGAAACCAATCAGATGATTGGCTCCATCAAGTTTGAAAAGTTGGATGAGATTAAGGGAGAGGCTGAGTTAGGCTACTTTTTACGCAAAGATTTTTGGGGAAAGGGTCTGATGACAGAAGCGGTCAAAGAGTTGGTTTATCTATCGTTTGAGAAATTTCAACTGAAGGAGCTTAAGATTGTCACCCATGTTGAAAATACAGGGAGTCAAAAGGTCGCTTTAAAGGCTGGCTTTCGTCTCTTTCGTCAATTCAAAGGGAGTGACCGCTATACGCGTAAAATGCGCGATTATTATGATTTCCGCCTAGGTAGAGGGGACTTCTATGAGTAAACACCAAGAGATTTTGGACTATCTCGAAAAATTACCGATTGGAAAACGGGTCAGTGTCCGCAGTATCTCCAATTTTTTGAATGTCAGTGATGGGACAGCTTACCGTGCCATTAAAGAAGCTGAAAATCAAGGAATTGTAGAAACGCGTCCTAGAAGTGGGACCATTCGTGTCAAATCGCAAAAAGCTGTACTAGAGCATTTGACCTATCGGGAAATTTTAGAAATCACTGGCTCTGAAATATTAGCAGGTGAGGAAGGTCTCGAAAAAGAATTTAATAAATTTTACATCGGTGCCATGACGGAAAAGCACGTCCTAGACTATGTGTCTGAAGGTGGGCTTTTGATCGTGGGAGACCGCACTAGCATCCAACGATTGGCTCTTAAGCATGACAATGCGGTCTTAGTGACAGGTGGCTTTGAGGTCAGTGAGGATGTGATTGATCTGGCCAATCAGGTACAAATCCCAGTCATCCGAACTTCACACGATACCTATACCGTCGCGACTATGATCAATAAGGCCTTGTCTAATATGCAGATCAAGACGGATATCTTGACAGTCGAGCAGGTCTATCGGCCCTTCCATGAGTACGGCTATCTTTCTGAGACGGATACGGTCCGGGATTATTTAGATTTGGTTCGAAAGAATCGCTTTAGTCGTTTTCCGGTTGTCAATCAGCACCAGATGGTAGTGGGCGTCGTAACCATGAGAGATGCTGGAGATAAGGCGCCTCAGACGACCCTTGATAAGGTGATGTCACGGACCATTTTTACCACTAATTTGTCCACCAGCATTGCGACGATTAGCCAACGGATGATCGCTGAAGATTATGAAATGATTCCTGTTGTTCGTAATAACCAGACCTTGCTGGGTGTTATTACGCGTCGGGATGTCATGGATCGGATTAGCAAGGTGCAGTTTTCGAGCTTACCAACCTTTAGTGAGCAAATTGGTCAAAAGATTCAAACAGAGAACGACCATTACCAATTCACAGTGGAGCCAAGTATGCTAGAGAAAAGCGGTGTTTTGGCCAATGGGGTCATGATCGAAGTGCTGATGAAGGTTATTCGCAAGATGATGCAACACAGTGGGCGTAGCTTGATTGTCGAACAGTTAATCATCAATTTTTTACAAGCTGTGCAGGTGGATGATGTGATCCGCATTGAACCACAGCTTGTTCGGCGAACCAGACGTTCGGCTTTGGTTGATTTTAGCTTATATTTAGATCTGCAGCTAGTCGCGAAAGCAACCATTACGATTAAGATTAATTAAACAAAAAGAAATGAGGAGACAATGATTACATTAAAATCACAACGTGAAATTGAAGCCATGGATCGTGCAGGAGATTTCCTTGCTAGCATCCATATTGGATTACGTGACTTGATCAAGCCAGGGCTTGACCTTTGGGAAGTAGAAGAATATGTCCGTCGTCGCTGTAAAGAAGCCAATGTCTTGCCGCTTCAGATCGGTGTAGAAGGTAGTCTCATGGACTATCCTTATGCGACTTGCTGTGGTTTGAATGACGAAGTAGCCCATGCTTTTCCACGTCACGTCATTCTCAAAGATGGGGATCTCCTCAAGGTAGACATGGTCTTGTCAGAACCACTGGATAAATCTGTTTTGGATGTATCGAAATTAGATTTTGATAATGTGGCGCAAATGAAGAAATACACTGAGTCTTATAGTGGTGGCTTGGCGGACTCTTGCTGGGCTTATGCGGTTGGAAATGTTTCGCAAGAAGTCAAAGATTTGATGGATGTGACCAAAGAATGTCTCTATAAGGGAATTGAGAAAGCGGTCGTAGGTAATCGCTTGGGAGATATTGGCGCAGCGATTCAAGAGTATGCGGAAAGCAAAGGCTATGGCGTAGTGCGTGATTTGGTCGGACACGGTGTCGGGCCTACTATGCATGAAGAACCAATGGTCCCACATTATGGTCGTGCTGGACGCGGTCTTCGCTTACGTGAAGGGATGGTCTTGACGATTGAGCCAATGATTAATACCGGTACTTGGGAGATTGATACAGATATGGAAACTGGTTGGGCCCATAAGACCCTTGACGGTGGCCTTTCTTGTCAATACGAGCATCAATTTGTGATTACAAAAGATGGTCCAGTGATCTTGACTAGTCAAGGTGAAGAAGGAACATACTAAGAAATAGAGAGGGAAGAATGGAGCTGAAGGCAAGTGTCTGGTTTCGCTCTTTGCTCTTTTTTAGTAAAATGGGGAGGTGACGAATGAAAAAGGTCCTACAAAAAGTACTGGGACAGCCATTTATAAAGGGCTTCGTGCGGTTTTATCAGAGTGCAGAGTCTGATATCACCAGTATTGCGGTGGCTTATTATTTGCTGATCTCCATTTTTCCTTTGATGCTGATTGCAGCCAATATTTTACCCTACTTTCATATTCGTCCCACTCAGATTCTTTTAAGCTTACAAAAAGTCTTGCCAGCCTCCTTATATCGAATAGTGGCACAGATGATTTCGAGTGTCTTGACCAAACCTTCGACAGGCTTACTGAGTTTCTCGATTATTTCTGCTTTGTGGATCTTCTCTCAGAGCATTGCCTACCTCCAAAAAGCCTATAACAAGAGTTATGGGGTGGAAAAGGAGCGTGGTATTATCTGGGGGCGACTCTTTAGCTTTCTGATCAGTTTTGCCTTGCAGGGCTTGTTTGGACTCTCGCTGATCCTTTCCATGTTTGGGAAAATGATCGTTCGTTATCTCTATCAGACCTTTTCATTTGATCGGACGATTTATGTGCGCTTACTGAATTTGACAGAGCCGACCATCTACCTCTTACTTTTTGTCAGTCTGGTCTTGCTCTATTACACCCTTCCAAATGTTAAAATTCCAAAATTTAGATATGTATTGCCAGGGGCGACCTTTGTTGTTGCTGTCCTGTATGCGATCTTGAATATCTTTTGGAAATATGTGGATCGTTATGTGAGTCATTTCTTAGATGCTCGTTTCTTCGGTTCGGTCGTCCTAGCGGTTATCATGTTCTGGTTCATCTTGGTGGCAAAAATCATGATTATTGGTTGTATTTTAAACGCCAGTATCCAATTTGCTAGAGAAGCTAAGTTCCAAACGCGCAGTGGAGAAATTGTCTCTAAGTTAAAATCAGAAGAAGTGGACTTTCGGCATAGAGAAGTTTCACAAAAATTAAAGCGTCGGTTACGCTTGATAAGAAAAGAAAAAACGGAATAAGGGAGAGTGGGACAGAAATCGGTCATTCGTTAGAATTCGATTTCGTCGTCCCACC
>JBKXCY010000108.1:0-5765 GCA_046994005.1 Streptococcus sp. | reverse complement strand
AAAGCGCTCGGACAAGACGTCGATCAAATCCGTGCTGGTCTTCTTGCCTTCCATCCAGATAATCTTCATGATGCGCCATTCCGCATTAGAAATTTGCATGGCTCCTCCTTTCACGATCTACATTCGTAAACCTTATGATGTTATTTTACACCTAAGATTTACATTTGTCAACAAAAAAATTAAAAAAAAAAAAAAACAAATCTTCCTTTGAAGATCTGTCTGATTGGGCTTTTTTCACTCCCTATTTTTATCTCTATACTATCTCCTGCAGAGCTTGGGCTAGGATGCGATACCCGGCCACACTTAGATGGAGGCCATCTGTCGTATAGGCTTCTGCTAACTGCCCCACTTCATCCAATAAAGACGAATACACATCGACATAGCTGACCTGGTGGTAGGCTTGGGCCAATTCTTGATAAGCCTGATTGAGGGCTTGAATTTTATCATTGGTCCGCACATAGACCTTTTGTTTGTAGCGCTCTTCTTGACTCACTGGTAAAATCGAGATCAGGTTGATGTGGGTCAGCGGAAAATCCCGCATGATTGCTTGCAAGACCGCTTCTACATTGTCTAAGGTTTCCTTTTGAGGAATTTCTTTTCCGATATCATTGGTCCCGATCAAGAGAAAGATCTGATCCACCGCCGTTCCAAAAACATGGGCGTCTAGATGCTGACGAAGGAGATCCGTCTTATAGCCTCGTACTCCTCGATTGACCATGTGTTTTGGACTTTGTAATAGTTCATGAATGGGGAAATACTCTACGATAGAGTCCCCGACAAAGATCAAACCAGGCTCCTTCAGAGGCTCTTGATTGAGCTCCCGATAGGTTGTTATGACTTTCTCCTGCTCCTTTAAGAGCCAGTCTTCTAACAGTTGTACCGCCATCTACTTCTTTCCTTTCACTTGTTCCCAGGGGGTCAATCCTAGATACTCTTCGATCACTTGGTAGACACCGCCTTCTTGATGGCTCGGTGCTAGGTGTTTGGCAACAGCCTTGACAGCTCTTTCTGCATTGGCCACCGCATAGGAGTGAGCAGCCATTTCAAGCATTTCGATGTCGTTTCCACTATCCCCAAAGGCCATGACCTGACTAGCATCAAGCTGCCATTTCTCCATTAATTGAGCCAGTCCCCAAGCCTTGTGAATACCTGCTTGTAAGAGATCCATGCTCCCAAAACCGCTCGAAACCGCCATGAGCTGATCTCCAAAAGCCTGTTGGACTTCCTGACTCACTTGATCAAGACGATCCAAGCCAACCACCAAGCTCATTTTAAGCACCTGGTCAAACAAATCGGCTGTCAATTCCGGAACAAACTTCATTCGCTTGTACAAGGCTTCAATCACTTCCGGCAGCATGAATTTTTCAACTTCTGTAAAGACCGTGCCTTCCTTGACAAAGCCACCATTGACAGCTGATACAACCAACTGATCTGAAATTTCCCGGCCCTTAAAATAATCAAGGACCGCCTCCACCAATTCCCGATCCCAGAATTTTCCTAGAACCATCTGGTCATTCTCAAAAATCCGAGCTCCGTTGGCGACGACCAGGGTCACCCGCTTGACCAAGGGACCCAAGAGCTGGCGCATGCGATGGATTTCATTTCCCGTCGCAATGACAAAGCGAATCCCTTTTTGATCCAAGTGGTCCAACAGCCTTTCCAGACGCGGAAGGTCCACCTCTCCTCGCTCATCTAATAAGGTCCCATCCATATCTGTTGCAATCAACTTAATCATACAATCTAACCTTTTCCCTTTCATGGGGTGCACACTATCTGTTCCCATTATACCACAGATCAAGCAAGTCAAAACCACCCGTGAAAACAGGTGGTTTACTTTTAGTTTGAAAGTTGCTACTAAAGACCAAGTGATATCATAAATATAATCCCTTTTCTACACTTTCCTGAACCAACTCTTCCGTCAGTTTCCATAACACTTTGGACTCACTTTTTATAAATTTTTTCTTTTCTAATACCACCTCTGAACGGATATGATCGGGATTATAATTTACTTCTGACACTTCCAAATGATTGATCAGTGGTACCAATGCATCAATCACTCTTGCATATCTTGCCTCAGGACTCTGCCCTTTTTCAAACTCCAACCACGAATTTTTCATATTCAAATAGGTTGCTTCTGGAAGGAGGCTCATTGTTTTTTCTATAGATGCTAGCTCTCTATCATGAGCATGAACCTTTTTTTCATCATCAAACACCCAAGTATCTCCGGCATAAATCTCACCTAAATCATGAATCAATAACAGAAACATGACCTTTTCCATATTCAATTTTTCAGGATAATAATCTTGAAAAACCATCGCAGCTACCGCACCCTGCCAAGAATGCTCGGCACTATTTTCAAACCGTCCATCAAGGGTTCTATTAAACCTTGTTACTGACTTTAATTTTTCGATTTCCTTAATAAATTCAACTGTATGATTCAAATCACTCATGGCAACTCCAACCTCCCTATTCGAAATTACGACTATCATACCAAAAATCAGGGCTTCCATAAATTACTTCCCGTATTTGCAAAAAGAAAACTCCCTCCTTTTCGGAGAATCTTCATTTTTCTAACAAGACTACAAGGACAAGCAAAAAAGCTAACCTTTCTTTACCGGTTAGCTTCTATTTTTTCACCCAACAAAGGCCCAAATAATGGCAATCAGCACTGCCGGAAGGAGATTGGCGACCTTGATTCGTTTGCCCCAGATGAGGTTGATCCCAACACAGAGAATGAGGCTGGAGCCGACCAGTGAGAGATTCGACAGCGCTTGTGGGGTCATGATCGGTGCGATCAAATGGGCCAACAGCGTAATCGCCCCCTGAAAGATCACGAGTGGAACCACCGCAAAAATGGCACCCTTTCCTTTCGAAACGGTCAAAACCAGAACAATGACCATATCGAGAATAGCCTTGGCCAACAAGGTCGAGGTGTCGCCTGTCAAGCCATCCTGGACTGCTCCGACTACCGCCATAGCCCCGATACAAATGGTCAAGGCCGTGGTCATAAAGGCATCAACAAAGCTGGAATCGCCTTGGTTGCCCGTCTTTTCCTTCAGCCAGGTTCCCAGACGCTCAAAACCCTCCTCAATCTTCAAGAGTTCCCCGATAACGGTCCCGATTACTAGACTCAGAATCAACATCATACTGCCGTGACTCTCCACATGACTTCCATGCACCACCAGCATCTTTTCCAAGGTCCCTGCGATGCCCAAGACAAAAACAGCAACTCCTGTCACTTTCAGAAGGGTCTCATGAAAATCTTCTGAAAAACGTTGACCAATGAGCAGTCCTAAAAGCCCACCAAATACAACTCCTAAGGCATTATAAAAGGTCCCTAAACCGATCATTTACAAACTCCTTCGTTCATTTTTCATTCTTTTTCAATTTCTTTCAAAGACCAGTGCCCCGTCTCTTCATACTGGTCAATCAAGTCCTTGGCTGTTTGCGTAATCTCCTCTGGATAATGCAAGCTTTCTAGAGTATTGACCGCATTCTTGGTTACGGCTGATCCTGACTTGATCTGGTAGTCAAAGACGATCTTGCCGTCCACATAGCGACTGTCAAAATGGTAATTATCATTGACCTCACCAGAGGCCGCGACAAGTTCAATATCATGGCTGGAAATCATGTAGAGGCAGTTTTGGGCAGCCAGCCAGCGGACAATCCCAAGTCCTGATCCGATCCGCTCGATGGTATTGGTCCCCTTAAAGAGCTCGTCAATAAAGAAGTAGTGAAAACCTGGCTCTTTCAAATGCTGAATCATACGCAAAATAGCTTTACTTTCAGTGATAAAGTAGCTATCTCCAACTTCAATATCATCGCTCACATCCATAGCCGTTAGGACATGACCGTAAGGCAGGGACAAGGTTTCTCCATAGGCAAAGCCCAGCCCTTGAGCCAGAATAGCATTGATAGCGACGGTCTTCAAATAGGTTGATTTCCCAGACGCATTGTCCCCACTGATGACCATATTTTTTTGAAAATGCACATCATTTGCAATCGGATTGGACAGCAAGGGATGATAGAGCGTCTCACCTTCAATCCCACCCGTCTCTGTAAAGACTAGCTGACAGACCACTTCTAGATCCCGCTTATGGCGCAAGAGACTAATAGCGACTTCCATCTCCCCTAGCAGATCCAGAAGCTTCTGGGCCTCTTTTTGATGAGCCTTCACCTGATTGTAAATATAAACCTGAGCGATCTGCGGGAGTAAAAAGAGGACATTGAGGTAGAGGAGAATAATTTCCATCTCAGAAGTCCCCGTTGGACTCTGCAAAACACTGGCAAGGATCCGCGTTTTCTTAAAGGGTTTGACCGCCTGCTTGAGTTCTTCTCGTTGTGGCAAGGCTAGATGGCTCAAGCGTTCTGCCGAAGCAAAGATGCGGACCAGATAGCTAACATTGTCCAGACGGATTTTATTAGACCAATTGCGCAAACTTGAAAAGACGATATTAAAGACCACACTGATCACCAAGAGGGTCATCGCCCCAACGGGCTCAAAGGGAATGGCAAAGAGACAGAGGATTGGAAGACAGGCCAAGGCTATATAGAGGGGCAAACCTGCATAATGCTTGCCAGGTTTTGCAACAATGCTACGCGCCATGTTGTGGTTCTTCTTGCCCAGTTGGTTGAAAATGACCTGGACCTTGAGCCGCAAATCCGGATGCTCTTCAAAGAAGGCTTCTAAGTCATGAAGTTGATCCTGAGGCTGGAATTCCAGCAGGCGCATTTTTTGATAGAGAGCTTCTGCCCCAAGGCTCGATTGGGTGTAATTGAGCTGATCAAAGACCGCATCCAAAGCCAAATCATGCCAAGTCTGATCATCCACTTGGCTATCGATCGTCCTTCCCTTAGCTGGATAAGACAGACTGTCTATCAAACTTTCTTCCGTGTCTTTCTTACGAAAGAAAGGCGCTCCATCCCAAGCTTTTTTCAGCTTTTGCTTGAGGCGGATGGCCGTCAGAAATTTGGTTGCCCAAATTACCACCATCAATCCTAGAATCCCAATCGGAATCCAGTTCACATTTCCTTCCATGTTCTATTCCTTTCCACTCTGAGGCCAGTCCAAGTGAACATGTTCCTTCATTTCTCGGTAAGCCGTGTCCACTCTCTCCTTGGTCTCCTCATCTAGCTTGTCGCGGTATTTGCCACCCTGGATAAAATCTTCCAAAATATAGGTCTGGTACTTGTACAAGTCATAGCCTTCAGGAGAATAGGTCCCCTTCGGAGTTCGACTAACCCAGGTTGGATGAGCAGTCGCTGTCTTAATCTTTGTCTTGCGGCCGACCTTTTCGATGGTCACATCCATCAAGACTCCTCGCTCTGTCCACTGGGCAGTCTCCACGTCTCCCATGGTTTCCAGACGCTGATTAGAAAGGAAATTCCCCATCGAGTAGATGATGAGCTTGTTTTGACCATCTTTATTGACCACTTCAGCAGGCTCTACAACATGGGGATGCCCGCCAAAGACAATATCAGCTCCCCATGAAATCATCTTATGGTAGAGCTCTTTTTGCTCTTCTGTCGGCTCCAACTGGTATTCGATTCCCATCTGGGGCATGACAATAGTGATATCAGCCTCTTGCTCTGCCTTTTGGATCTCCGCCTTCATCCGCTCTTCATCCAAATCAGACAAGACATATGCTTGCTCCTCTGGAGTGAGCGTCGTTTCCATCCCATTAAAGCCGTAAGCATAGGCTAGAATAGCAATCTTGATGCCATTCACTTCCTTGATCACCAAGGGAGCTTGCCCTCTCTTTTCA
>JBKXCY010000107.1:0-5767 GCA_046994005.1 Streptococcus sp. | reverse complement strand
TTCCACAGCTTTAGACTCTTCCGTTTTTTCTAGGGCTTTTTTTTCTAAATATTCTTTGTTTCTTTTTTGCCAGGCTGATAATTCTGTAATTTTGTCATCCGTTGGCGTTTTTTTATTGTCGTCCGTCATCTTTTCCCTTACTGATATCTTTTTGAAGCAGGCCATAAAAATCGTCTAGTGAAAGGAGTTCTGTCGATTTTTCCATTGCTTGGTGGTAGACTTGGCTTTGCTTCAACATTTCTTGAATGGTTTCATTAAAGGTTTCGAGGGTCAATTGATCTTCCTGCAATTGCTCTGCATAACCTTTATCCACAAAATATTGGGCATTTTCAATCTGATCGCCACGGCTAGCTTCTTTTCCTAGCGGTACGATCAGGTGGAGTTTGTTCATGGCCAAGAGTTCAAACAAGGTATTGGCCCCACCTCTAGTCACCACTAAATCAGCCTTCTGGAGCATTGGCAAATACTGATCGGTTACATAATCCACTCGATACAAACCACCCTCAGCCTGATTCAATGTTGAATCGCCCGTCAAATTGATGATATTGTAGTGTTGCAAGAGATCTGCTTGATGCTCTGTCACAAATTCATTAAAGACACGCGCACCAGCAGATCCTCCGACAAAGAGAAGGGTCGGCAAGTCTTTTCGGAAACCTTTTGTTTTTTCTTCTAAAACTTCTGAAGTTGGCGGAATATGATCTGTGACCTTGGTTACCGCACCGATATGCTCACTCTTTGTCAAACCATGTGCTTGCTCAAAAGTCGTGTACATCTTGGTAGCAAATTTATAAGCAATTTTATTGGCCAATCCCATAGAAAGATCGGACTCATGGATATAGACAGGAACACGCGTGAGTCGGGCTGCGATCACTGGTGGCACCGATACAAATCCTCCTTTTGAGAAGAGAACTTGTGGGCGCACACGAAGCAGGATTGCAATGGACTGGAGCGTCCCCCAAGCCACCTTGAACACATCCATCATATTTTGGAAAGAGAAATAGCGGCGCAATTTCCCTGTTGCAATTGAATGGAAGCGTACGTCTAAGCCAGACTTTTTGATCTCTTGGTATTCGATTCCTTTTTTGTCCCCAATATAATGGACTTCCCATCCATCTTCGATAAATTTTGGAATCAAGAGGAGATTAAGGGTCACATGTCCCACGGTTCCCCCACCAGTAAACATTATTTTTTTCATCTTATTTCAACCCTTTTACTGTAGCAAGGAATTCATCCCCACGCACTTCAAAATTCGGATACATATCCCAGCTGGCATTGGCAGGACTTAGTAGGACAACATCTCCGGGGCTAGCCAAGTCGAAGGCTTTCTTTGTAGCATCCGCTACATCTGCCGCATCAACATAAGAGACGCCAGCTTTATCTGCTGCGCGTTTCACTCGAGGAGCTGATTCCCCTAGAATCACCATTTCCTTTAGACCAGCAATGTGAGGTACCAATTCATCAAATTCATTGCCACGATCGAGCCCTCCTGCAATCAAGATCACCTTGCTGTTATCAAAACCAGACAGAGCTTTTTGTGTTGCTAAAATATTGGTCGATTTACTATCATTATAGAATTTGACACCTTGAATTTCATCCACATATTGAAGACGGTGTTTCACTCCTCCAAAGGCCGACAAGGTTTCTTTAATGACCTCATTCTCCACACCCCGGACTTTTGCAACCGCAATCGTTGCCAAGGCATTTTCTACATTGTGACTACCTGGAACGCCCAGTTCATCTGCACGCATAACAACTTCTCCCTTAAACTTGAGAAGTCCATCTTCCAAATAAGCCCCATCCACTTTTTCGACCGTTGAAAATGGAAGGACCCTTGCCTTGGTTTTTGTAGCGAGTTCCTTGGCCAAGTCTTGGTTGAAGTTCAAGACAATGACATCTTTTTCTGTCATATTCTTTTGAAGATTCCATTTAGCAGCTACATAATTTTCAAAAGAACCATGATAGTCTATATGGGTTGGCATGAGGTTGGTAATCACTGCAATCTCTGGATGGAAAGCTTCAATTCCCATCAATTGGAAAGAAGACAATTCCATGACCAGAACATCCTTTTCTGTTGCTGTTTGTGCAACTTGACTAGCTGGAAAACCGATATTCCCAGACAATAGACCACCTTGACCGGCAGCTGTCAAGACTTCCCCGATCATGGTTGTTGTCGTCGTTTTTCCGTTTGATCCTGTAATCCCAATAATTGGCGCATCCGAAATCAGATAGGCCAATTCCACTTCAGTGAGGACTGGAATACCCTTTTCAAGCGCTTTTTCAACCATCGGGTTCGAATAAGGGATTCCTGGATTTTTGACCATGACCGCAAAGTCTTCATCCAACAATTCCAGAGGGTGGCCTCCTGTCACGACTTTAATCCCTTCTTCCAGTAAACTTTGTGCTGCTGGATTTTCTTCAAAAGGTTTGCCATCATTGACGGTCACAATCGCTCCTAAGCGATCCAACAAACGGGCAGCTGACTCGCCTGACTTAGCCAAACCTAATACAAGAACCTTTTTATTTTCAAATTGTTTCACAAATTTCATGATTTCTTCGCTCCATTTTTATCACTCTCTATTTTACCTTTTTTTAGCAAAATTAAAAAGCCCAAAGGGCTTTAAAAATCACGTCAGCGTTTATTTTTTCTGTTTGGTCGTCATTTTGGAAATATCCACCAAAGCCAGGTAGCCAACAAAGGCGAGAAAGGCACCGACAAAAAACTCAGACGGTAGTTGGAATATCTGAAAAATGGCGAGACAAGTCAGTACGATAATGGAGACGATCAAGACCACCATTGTGACACTGTTTAAGGTACCACGAATACTTTTTGGGGTCATAAAAAGGTAAAAAAGGAGAATCAAAATCCCTAAGATAAAATAGACCATTTTGTTTCTCCTTTCTTTCCGTATTATTCAGCAGCTGCTGATTTTTTCTTTTTATTTGCTTTTTCGCGTTCTGCTTTGTTCAAGATTTGTTTACGTAGACGGATAGATTCAGGCGTTACTTCCATGTACTCATCGTCGTTCAAGAACTCAAGAGATTCTTCCAAGGTCAAGATACGAGGAGTCTTGATAACCGCTGTTTGGTCCTTAGTAGCTGAACGAACGTTGGTCATTTGTTTTGCTTTCGTAATGTTTACGGTCAAGTCGTTCTCACGAGAGTTTTCCCCGATGATCATTCCTTCGTAAACTTCTGTACCTGGATTGACAAAGATCGTACCACGTTCTTCGATAGACATGATAGAGTAAGTGGTTGCTTTTCCGTTATCGATTGAAACAAGAGCACCACGGTGACGTCCACCGATTTCTCCTGGAATCACTGGCAAGTATTGGTCAAAGGTGTGGTTCATGATTCCGTAACCACGTGTCATTGACAAGAACTCAGTTGAGTACCCAATCAAACCACGCGCTGGAACAAGGAAGACCAAACGAGTTTGACCGTTACCAGTTGCGATCATATCCAACATTTCACCCTTACGTTCAGAAAGGCTTTGGATAACAGATCCTTGGTATTCTTCTGGTGTGTCGATTTGTACGCGCTCAAATGGTTCACATTTGACACCATCAATTTCTTTGATGATAACTTCTGGACGAGATACTTGCAATTCGTATCCTTCACGACGCATGGTTTCAATCAAGATAGACAAGTGCAATTCCCCACGTCCTGAAACGGTCCATTTATCAGGTGAATCAGTTGGGTCAACACGAAGAGAGACGTCTGTTTGCAATTCCGCTTGCAAGCGTTCTTCGACTTTACGTGAGGTTACCCATTTCCCTTCGCGACCAGCAAATGGTGAGTTGTTGACCAAGAAGGTCATTTGAAGCGTTGGCTCATCGATGTGAAGGATTGGAAGAGCTTCAACTGCGTCTGTCGGTGTGATGGTTTCTCCAACGAAGATATCTTCCATACCAGAGATAGCGATCAAATCACCTGCTTTAGCTTCTTGAATTTCACGACGTTCCAAGCCAAAGAAACCAAAGAGTTTGGTAACACGGAAGTTCTTAGTCGTTCCATCCAATTTAGAAAGAGTTACTTGGTCCCCAACTTTTACAGTACCACGGAAGACACGTCCGATACCGATACGTCCAACGAAGTCGTTGTAATCAAGCAGGGATACTTGGAATTGAAGAGGCTCATCTGAGTTATCAACTGGAGCTGGGATGTGATCAATGATAGTATCAAAGATCGGTGCCATTGTGTGCTCTTGATCAGCTGGATCGTCTGAAAGTGAAGATGTTCCGTTAATCGCTGATGCATAAACAACCGGGAATTCCAATTGGTCATCATCCGCACCCAATTCGATGAAGAGTTCAAGAACTTCGTCTACAACTTCTTCTGGACGAGCAGATGGTTTATCAATTTTGTTGACAACAACGATTGGAACAAGGTCTTGTTCCAAGGCTTTTTTCAATACGAAACGAGTCTGAGGCATAGTTCCTTCGTAGGCATCTACGACCAATACAACCCCGTCAACCATTTTCATGATCCGTTCCACTTCTCCACCGAAGTCCGCGTGTCCTGGTGTGTCCATGATATTGATCCGAGTTCCATTATAAGCAACGGCTGTATTTTTAGCAAGAATGGTAATCCCACGTTCTTTTTCAAGATCGTTTGAGTCCATTGCACGTTCTTGCAATTCTTTACGTTCATCCAAGGTGTGCGATTGTTTCAACAATTCGTCTACCAAGGTTGTTTTTCCGTGGTCAACGTGGGCAATGATCGCAACGTTACGAATATCTTCTCTTAATTTTGTCATGATTTCCTCTATATAATTTTAAATAATATTTCTAACTGAACAATTATACCACAGTCCCGTTTAAAAAACACAGTTCAGCTAGTTGTAAATGTTTTCATCCTCATTTCTTTTCTCCCACTCGATTTCCTTTTCTTTTCATGATACACTGGTTACAAAACTTTCAGAAAAAGAGGCCCCCATGAGATTAGATCAATTGATGGCAAGTCACCAGTATGCTCGAAAAGACATCAAACAATTGCTTGCAAAAAGACAAATCTTGGTTGATCACCTACCAGCTAAAAAACTGTCACAAAACATCGACCCTGGACTCCAAGAGATTCAAATAGGGGAACGGCTCATTCAGGAACCGCGTCACCACTACTACATGCTCCATAAACCAATCGGAGCCGTGACTGCCAAAAGAGACGCCCAGCATCCAACAGTAATCGATCTGGTAGATCCCAAGCAAGAGTACCCAGACCTCTATCCTCTTGGTCGCCTCGATCGCGATACGAGTGGCTTACTCCTGATCACAGATAATGGTCCCCTAGGTTTTCAACTGCTCCATCCTCAATTCCATGTGGAGAAAGTCTATGAGGTAGAAGTCAATGGTCCGCTCTATGGCCCCCACATCGAACAATTTCAGAATGGGATTTCATTCAAGGACGGCCCTATCTGCAAGCCTGCCTCCTTAACTATTCTAGAAAGTAACCCCAGCTACAGCAAGGCCCAGGTCCGAATCTCAGAAGGAAAATACCACCAAGTGAAAAAGATGTTTTTGGCCATTGGAGTCAAAGTAATGACCTTAAAACGCTTGTCTTTTGGTCCCTTCACCTTGGATCCTCAGTTAGCCCCTGGTGAAAGCCGGCCTTTGAATGAGGTAGAGCTCACATGGGTCAAATACTACCTTGAAAAAACGATATAAAAGAGGCTAGGACAAAAGTCCTAGCCTCTTAATTGTTTTTGGATTGTCGAGTAAGACGCAGTGGTTGAGTGGGCTCTACTACGCTGATTTCATCAGCTTTTATAGCC
>JBKXCY010000106.1:0-5805 GCA_046994005.1 Streptococcus sp. | reverse complement strand
TTTCAGAAAACTCTAGCGATAATTGTAAATCTTTTCAAAAAAATAGAGTTAATTCACCATCAAAAAAAGCCAAGATAAATTGGTCTTGGCTTTGAAGGTTATTTTAATTTTTCAAGAGATGGAACGACTGCACTGGTAATGAGTACTGTCGCAATGACTTCGATGAGTGAGTTAGTAGACACAATCAAGCCAAGGAAATGTTGAATTCCCCCTCCAAAACTGTTACCAAAGAAGAAGTAAATCCCACTTAGAACGAAAACAGTATTGGTCATAGAGCCGACAATTCCAGCGATCACAAGTCCAGTACGATTGCGAATCCAGCGATAGACGAAGTATGGGGTTACTCCGATGAGAATCCGAGGGACTATGGCAATGATAAGGGAGTAGAGATTCCCGTGAGGGACAAAGGGACTAAAGAGATAGCTAGCGGGTGTTATAACCAGGGTATTCATAGTGAGGCTAAAGAGTCCCATGAGGAGTCCTAAGATAGCTCCAATCCGTGGACCGTATATGATAGAGGCGATCACGACAGGAATATGAACCAAGGTTGGTTGAATGCCTGATGGAACAAATTGCAGAATGAAGGACGTCACAAAGTGAATGGTGATCATCACCGCAAAAAAGATGGCAATTCGTGAAATAGAAGATGATTTTCTCATAAACAATTCTCCTTAACAGTTTCTACAATAGTTTCTACAGGCGCTAGAGCTCCAGCACCTTTGTCCCCACAAGCAAGAACAGCATCACGAGGTTGGATCATCTGGTAACCATAGTCTTGTAAGAGTTTTAGATTTCGTTGGGTAGCGGGATGTTCTAACATTTTTGTATTCATAGCAGGGGCCAGTAATTTTTTAGTCCTTTGAGGCAAGGCTAGAGCTGTGCTTGTGACCATATTATCTGCCAGTCCCATAGCCAATTTAGCAATGGTATTGGCACTGGCCGGCGCTACAAGAAAGAGGTCAGTTTCTTTCCCAATGTCGATGTGCTCGATCCGCCGTGGATCGTCTTCCACCATAACATCTAGCCCTACTTGATTTTTTGAAAGAACTTGCAAGGTTAAAGGGGTGATAAATTTTTGGGCTGAAGGAGTCATGAGGACCTTCACTTCAAAGCCCAATTTGGTTAGTTGGCTGGTAATATCAGCCGCTTTATAGGCGGAAATACTACCGGTAACCGCTAAAGTAATGTGTGTCATATGTTCCTTTTTATTTGATATAACGTAGGATAGCCTCTGCGATTTCTGCTTTCGTAGAAGCTTCTAGGACCTGATCATCTGTCACTAGATAGGCTTGATGCTGACCGTTATGAATCTTGGTCAGATCGTTGGCAACGATCATGCTGGCATGATTTTTAACGAGGCTTTCACGCGCTACTTGGATCAACTCTGCAGAAGAAACGTCGACTAATAGCTTAAAGCCGATCAGTTGAATGGCAGGGTTCCATTCTTTGACGAGCGAGATAATCTTCGGATTTTTCTTTAGAAAGAGTACTTGGTATTCTTCTTTGGAAGAAATTTTCGGTTCCTGATTTTCACGATGGATAAAGGAATGAAGATCTTGAGCTTTCTCAACTTCCTCAAGGCCTGTCATGTAAACAGGTGTGTAATCTGAAACAGCCATAGCGTGAATCAAAAACTGATGATGAGGGACTTCCGTTTTCATTTGTGTGAGAAGTTCTTCGACATTCTGGATCAATAGAAGTCGAAGCTGTGGATGAGGATCGGGTTTAAGCGCAGTAGGCGTTGTGATCAAGGTCACCTGATGTCCCTTTGTAAGAGCCATTTCTGCAAGGATTTTCCCTAGGCTCCCGGTGGAATGATTGGTGATCGAACGAACACTATCAATGGCTTCGCTCGTCCCGCCAGATGTAATTAAAATATGCATATGCTTATTTTACAAAAAAAAGATACGTAAGTAAAGTTCTGAAGCTATTAGGATTAGCTATGTGTAGCCATAAAATTTAGATAAAAAACGAACGTTCGATTCAAAAGGTGGAAAAACCATGTTATTTTCGCGAATTTTAGGTATAATAGACCTATCAAATATAAAGGAGTCCCTTATGAAAACAGATATCGAAATTGCTCAAAGCATTGAACTCCAACCGATTGTGGACGTTGTGAAGAAGATTGGTTTGGTAGACGATGATCTTGAATTGTATGGAAAATACAAGGCGAAATTGAGCTTTGATAAGATTCGTGAAGTTGAGAAAAATCCAGTAGGAAAACTTATCTTAGTCACTGCGATCAACCCAACTCCAGCTGGAGAAGGGAAATCAACCATTACCATTGGTCTAGCAGATGCTTTGAATAAAATCGGTAAAAAAACCATGATTGCCATTCGCGAACCTTCTTTAGGTCCAGTTATGGGGATTAAAGGTGGTGCTGCTGGTGGTGGCTATGCCCAAGTTCTACCGATGGAAGACATCAACCTTCATTTCACAGGGGATATGCATGCGATCACAACGGCTAATAACGCCCTGTCAGCATTGATTGATAATCATTTGCACCAAGGAAATGAGCTAGGAATTGACCAACGTCGGATTATCTGGAAACGGGTAGTGGACTTGAATGACCGCGCTCTTCGTCATGTTTCTGTCGGTCTTGGCGGTCCTTTAAATGGGATTCCGCGTGAAGACGGTTTTGATATTACCGTTGCTTCTGAGATCATGGCCATCCTTTGCTTGGCGACAGATATTGAAGATTTGAAACGCCGTTTGGCCAACATCGTGATTGGTTACCGCTATGATCGTAGTCCAGTTTATGTCCGTGATTTAGAAGTAGAAGGGGCTCTTGCCTTGATCCTCAAAGATGCGATCAAGCCAAACTTGGTTCAAACCATCTATGGTACACCTGCCTTTGTTCACGGTGGTCCATTTGCCAATATCGCCCATGGATGTAACTCTGTATTAGCAACGACGACAGCTCTTCATTTAGCTGACTATACGATTACAGAAGCAGGATTTGGGGCTGACCTTGGCGCTGAAAAATTCCTTGATATTAAAACTCCAAACTTGCCTACATCACCAGATGCGGTTGTGATTGTAGCGACTCTCCGTGCTCTTAAGATGAATGGTGGAGTGACCAAGGATGCTTTGACTGAAGAGAATGTAGAAGCTGTTCGTGCTGGTTTTGCCAACTTGAAACGTCACGTTGAAAATATCCGTAAGTTTGGTATTCCTGCAGTGGTTGCCATCAATGAATTTATCACTGATACAGAAGCAGAAATTGCTGCTTTGAAAGAATTGTGTGCTGAAATTGAGGTGCCAGTTGAGCTTGCGAGTGTATGGGCGAATGGTGCTGACGGTGGAGTTGAACTTGCTGAAACCTTGGTTAAAACCATCGAAACAAGTCCAGCTAACTACACACGCTTGTATGATAACAACCTTTCTGTTGAAGAAAAAATTGAAAAGATTGTTACAGAAATTTATCGCGGTACTAAGGTGAATTTTGAGAAGAAAGCCAAGACACAAATTGCCCAAATCGTGAAAAATGGTTGGGATAAGTTGCCAATCTGTATGGCCAAAACACAATATAGCTTCTCTGATAATCCAAATGGCTTGGGAGCTCCTGAAAACTTTGAAATCACTATCCGTGAAGTGGTTCCAAAATTGGGAGCAGGCTTTATTGTCGCTTTGACGGGGGATGTGATGACCATGCCTGGTTTACCAAAACGTCCAGCTGCTTTGAATATGGATGTGGCTGCTGATGGAACAGCCATCGGTTTGTTCTAATAGCTAGATATCTAAAAACAACTTCTGTTCAAATGAGCAGAAGTTGTTTTGGTCTTGTTAATATATCATTATTCAGTAAGGAGTTGGTACCTGATTTTTCGATAGATTATGATGAGCTGTAAGGTCATGGGAATCCAGATAAGGGGTTCGCAGAGAATGACCCCCATGTAGCCGGTGTGAGGAATAATCCACAGAACGAAGAAAATTTTTCCAAACAATTCAATAAAACTGGATGTGAGTGGGGTTAATTTTTTACCCATTCCCTGTAGGGCATTTCTCAGGATGATGAGACTCGCCAAAATAGGATAAAAGCAAGAGCTGATCTGGAGATAAAGACTGGCATTTGCAATGAGATCAGGATTTGTCGAGCCGGAAATAAAGCTGGTTAAAGACGGACTTGTGAAGAATAGAAGAGCAGCAACCAAGACAGACCAAACCCAAGTAAGAAGGTTGGCAATGGTAACGCCTTTTTTGATCCGCTGGAATTGCTCTGCGCCGAAATTCTGCGAGATAAAGGTTGTGATACTTGAGGCGATAGCTGTAATCGGTAAAACGGCAAAGGACATGATACGACGGGCTGCGACCTGTGCACTGATAATGGTTGTTCCAAGCTGATTAATAGCGGATTGGAGGATAACCGTTCCAATCGAAACGATGGAAGTCATGAGGCCCATGGCAAGGCCCTGACTTAGCAGATCCTGATAAAGCTCCTTGTCCCAAACAAAATCCTTGCGATGCGGGAGCAGAAAAGGGACCTTCTTACGAATATAGAGAAGACAAAGAAGGGCCGAAATACCCTGGGCAATAATGGTCGCAATTCCAGCGGATTGGACTCCGAGATGGAGTTGGGTAATAAAATAAAGATCGAGAAGAATATTGAGAACGGCAGCGATAATCAGGAAGTAGAGTGCCGCTATGCTATCGCCAACCGCTCGAAGAAGTCCAGCGCAAAGATTATAGGCAAAGGTCACAGCCACACCATTGACAATAGTGGAGATATAGAGATAAGACTGAGACACAATTGCTGATGGGGTCCCTAAAAATTGGAGCAGGGGAAAAAGTCCAACAGCACCAATGAAGATCACGAAGAGACTGAGGATGCCACCAGTAATAGCAGTTGCGGCAACTGATTTTCGTAATTGATCTTCATTTTTGGCTCCATAATTTCTCGCGATAATAATCCCCATCCCATTGCCAACACCGACAGCAAATCCAACGATCAAATCAAATATAGCAGAGGTTGCTCCAACGGCAGCCAATGATTTTTGACCTAAAAAACGCCCTACAATCATAACATCCGAGGTATTGTAGAGTTGTTGAAAGATATTGGACAAAAGAATAGGAAAGGCAAAACTCAATAGAGCGGGTAAAATATGACCATCTATGAGGTCCACACGTTGAATTCTTTTCATAGTGTCATTATACCAACTTCAGGAACCAGCGACAAGCGTCGATAGTTGAAGGCCCTTACATTTTTTGGTATAATCAGGGCAGAAAAGGAGGCTTTTATGAGCTTAACCAGCCAATTAATCACGGAAACGTTCCCAGATCTGGACAAGGTCGAGAGGCTGAATATCGAGGCATTTCCAGAAGAAGAGCGAGTTCCTTTGTCGGAATACCTGCGTTATACGGACAATGACGATGCTAATTTTTTTGCTTTTTATAACGAAGAAGAATTTGTAGGATTTGCTTTTTCTATCTATAATCAGAAAGTTTTTTATGTTAGCTTCTTTGCCATTATGCCCCACCTACGTAGCCACGGTTACGGTCAAGAAATCATTGAAAAATTGGTAGAATTTTACCAAAGAACCATGATTCTTGAAGTGGAACGTTTGGATGAAGAATGTGATAATTTAGAGCAACGCCAGTCTCGGATGGATTTCTATAAGCGTAATGGATTTAAAACTGCCAATGCCTTTTTAGAATACGAAGGACTTAGTTTTGAAATTCTCTATCGGGGTGATCACTTTGACGAAGAGGCTTATCGCGATATTTTCCACAAACTGCAGGAAGAAAATTATTTCGATTTCCGCATTAAATATAGACGCTTTAGTGACCACTAGACAAGAAGGAGGC
>JBKXCY010000105.1:0-5894 GCA_046994005.1 Streptococcus sp. | reverse complement strand
GATCCCAAAGCGAAAGAGGAATTGGCTGTCCTTGTTATTGGGGTCATTGTATACAAAACCGGTCAACTCGATGGTTTTCCCCGCAAATTGATCTGGATAATCATAAATGACCTCCATGACTTCCATGTAATTCTCAGTGGTCACCTGGATCACTTTTTTATCAACATATTTCTTTGCCGCCTGCTTCATTTCTGACTCATAGGCTGACTTGGTAAAATAGCTACTAGTATCTGGTTTGAGATACTGGGTAGTTGTTCCTTCGTCCTGCTGGATTTCCTTGGAAGAACCAGCAGCAACCGGGAAGTGGTAGCCTTTGGCAGAGACTGTTTGGGAATCCAGTGTCACTGTAGGGAAAAATAGCCCGACAAATAAAGGAATACAGAGCAAGAAAATACTCGCCACTTTTGCCCAGAAGCTAGAGAGATGACTGTGGATCTTCATCTGCTTGACCCAGATGATCAGCTGCACAAGAGCTAAAACAAAGGACAAGAACATGGAAATATAAGCCAAGTAAGAATAGTGTAAGTTGATGTATTGATTGAGCTTACCAGATAATTGCAGGTACATAGTGAGCTCAAAATAGCCAGCTAATATCAAGAAACGAATCATAGCACTACCCCCACAAACCAAGCATAAAGGAGCACAACTCCACTCACAATCCCGATAAATTGCCAGATAAAACGGGTTTTGAGATAATTTTTCATCATGAGGAGATTTTTGACATCAAGCATAGGCCCAATCACCAGAAAGGCAAGCACAGGCGCTACTCCAAAACTACTCAAAAGAGAAGAGCCGATAAAGGCGTCCGCCTCGCTACAAAGTGAGAGGAGGAAGGACAAGACCATAAGGAGGAGAATAGCAATAACCGGTGTCGCACTGATCGAGGTAAGGATCCGTGTTGGGACATAGACTTGGACGAGGCTGGCAAAGAGACAACCAAATACCAGGTAACGTCCTGTATCAAAGAATTCATCAATGGCTTGCACCAAGACTTGAAAGAGCTTTTGGCCTTTGCTCAAGTCCCTAAAATCATGTTCATGCACAGGTTTGCGATGTTCTTTTTGGATCGAATCTGTCTGAATAAAGCCAAGGAAGATCCCTAGTACTGTTGCGACAAGCAAGGAACCAAGGGCGCGGTAGAGGGCCATCTTAACAGAATTCCCAAAGGCTGAGTAGGTCGCAAAGAGAACGATGGGATTGATGACCGGTGCTGTCACCAGAAAGGGAACAGCAGTATAACTTGGGACTTTCTTTTCTAGAAAGCGATTGATAATGGGAACAATTCCACATTCACAGGAAGGAAAGATAAAGCCGATAAAAGTCCCAAAGAAGATCCGCCCAAATTTATTTTTGGGAAGAAAGCGGTAGACCCTCTCGGGGGTGATATAGACCTCAATAATCCCTGAAATGATACTTCCGATTAGGACAAACGGTAGGGCCTCGATAATAATCGAGAGAAAAATAGCCCCAGCCTGCAAGACGCTAGAGGGAAGGTGTTGAAAGAATGTCATTACTTAACCTTCTTTGCTTCTTTAGTTGTAGCAGTTTCTGCCTTCTTTTTTTCTTCAGGAAATTCTACTTTCTTTTCTACATCCGGAAAACTCGCAAAATTTTCAAACATTTTATCAAGATCATCTGTTTTTGAGAATTTAATAGCCATTGTTGGGCCTCCTTTTTATTTTCTTTCATTATAACAAAAAGGAAAGAGCAAGGGGGAAATGGAGCATAAAAGGAAGGATCCATAGGGTCAAAATTATTCTATGAAAAATCCCTGAAACAGAGACCAGAACAGGCGATCTCACCCCTTGATGGCAGCAAAATATGCTATAATAGAAGCTATGGATAAATATGAAAAAATAGCCCAAGAATTGGGTGTTAGCTTAAAACAAATCGATACCGTATTGAGTCTGACCGCAGAAGGCTCAACCATTCCCTTCATTGCTCGCTATCGAAAAGATATGACGGGAAATTTAGATGAAGTAGCGATTAAGGCCATTATTGACCGGGACAAATCGTTAACGGCTCTGGCTGAACGAAAGGAAACCGTCCTTGCTAAGATTGAGGAACAGGGCAAACTGACAGAGGCGCTCAAGCAGGCTATTGAAGCTGCTGAAAAATTAGCGGATGTCGAAGAGCTCTATCTCCCTTATAAGGAAAAACGGCGGACCAAGGCGACGATTGCTCGAGAAGCAGGACTTTTTCCTTTGGCACGTCTCATTTTGCAAAATAGTCCAGACTTGGAAGCAGAGGCTCAGAAATTTACCTGTGAGGCCTTCCCAACTGAAACTGCGGCTTTAGCTGGTGCAGTGGATATTCTGGTAGAAGCTATTTCAGAGGATACCCAATTACGGGCCCTCACCTATCAAGAAATTCATGGGCATTCCCTCATGACGTCAAGCTTGAAGGATGAAAGCTTAGATCCTAAGAGAACCTTTGAAATCTATTATGATTTTTCTGAGAAGATCAAGAATATGCAAGGCTACCGGACTCTAGCTCTCAATCGTGGGGAAAAATTGGGCGTTCTCAAAGTCGGATTCGAGCACCAACTGGATCGGATCATTCGTATTTTTGAGGCTCGTTTTAAAACGAAAAATGCCTATGTCGATGAGGTTATTCAACAAGCGGTTAAGAAAAAAATCGTTCCTGCGATTGAACGTCGGATTCGGACAGAGTTAACGGAGGTGGCAGAAGACGGAGCCATTCAATTGTTCTCTGAAAATCTACGGAATCTATTGCTCATTCCTCCATTAAAAGGGCGCGTGGTCCTTGGATTTGACCCAGCCTTTCGGACCGGTGCTAAACTAGCCGTTGTTGATGAGACAGGAAAGATGCTTGCCACCCAGGTCATCTATCCAGTTGCTCCTGCAAAACCAGCTCAGATCGAGCAGGCTAAAAAGGATCTATCCTCCTTGATCAAAGAGTTCGGAATAGAAATTATTGCGATTGGAAATGGAACCGCCAGCCGTGAAAGTGAGGCCTTTGTCGCAGAGGTGCTTCATGACCATCCAGGAGTTCGCTATGTTATTGTCAATGAAAGCGGAGCCTCTGTCTATTCAGCTAGTGAGTTGGCCCGTCATGAGTTCCCAGAGCTAACCGTTGAAAAACGCTCGGCCATCTCCATTGCCCGTCGCTTGCAAGATCCGCTAGCAGAATTGGTGAAAATCGATGCCAAATCCATCGGTGTCGGTCAATACCAACACGATGTCAATCAGAAAAAACTGACAGAAAGCTTGGATTTCGTGGTAGATACTGTCGTCAACCAAGTTGGGGTCAATATCAATACGGCTAGTCCCTCTCTCTTAGCCCATGTAGCAGGACTCAATAAAACCATCTCTGAAAATATTGTGAAATACCGGGAAGAAGAAGGAATGATTCTTTCACGAGCACAGATTAAAAAAGTCCCTCGTCTCGGCGCCAAGGCTTTCGAGCAAGCGGCTGGATTCTTACGCATTCCTGAAAGTAAAAATATCTTGGACAATACCGGCGTTCACCCTGAAAGTTACAAGGAAGTTGAAAAACTTTTTCAACTTCTTGAAATTACCGACCTCGATGCATCCGCTCAGGAAAAATTAAAAGCTGTGAACATAAAGGAGATGTCTACTCAGCTGGATCTGGGACCAGAAACCTTGAAAGATATCATTGCCGATCTCCTAAAACCAGGTCGCGATTTGCGGGATTCCTTTGATGCACCCGTGCTCCGTCAGGATGTCTTAGATATTAAAGACCTCCATATAGGCCAAAAATTAGAAGGGGTTGTGCGCAATGTGGTTGACTTTGGGGCCTTTGTCGATATTGGCATTCACGAAGATGGCTTGATTCATATCTCCCATATGAGCAAGCAGTTTATCAAGCATCCAAGCCAGGTCGTCTCAGTAGGTGATTTGGTAACCGTCTGGGTGAAGAAGATCGATGTGGAACGCGAAAAAGTCAATCTCAGTTTGGTAGCTCCGAATGAATCTGACTGAGTATGTGCGCCAAGTATCCCTAGAAGATTTTGGGAGAGAATTCCGTCATCGAGCAGAGTGGAATTCACGTCTTCAAAGCACTGGAGGTCGTTTCTTTCCCAAGGATCGACACCTTGATTTCAACCCGAAAATATACCAAGTTTTCGGGTTAGAGGTCTTTCGCAAAATCGTCCGCCACGAGCTCTGCCATTACCATCTTTACGATCAAGGTAAAGGCTATCGACACAAAGATCTAGCCTTTAAGCAACTCCTTAAGCAAGTGGACGGTCTTCGTTTCACACCTCCTCTACCAGATAGAACTAGGCGAGTCAAGCGGATCTATCTCTATCAATGTCCCCATTGTGGCCAAGAGTATAGACGAAAGCGAAAAATCGATCTGAAGAAATATGCCTGCGGTCGCTGTCACAGCTGCCTGCAATTTCTTGAAATGAGACAAGTGTAAGAATCAGTCTTTAGGCGGATCTCTTTCCAGTTCGACTCTGCTAAAATAGGTCTAACTAGAAAGAGGAAAATCAAATGACAGCATCATTTTACAAATTAAAACGACATCGCCTGGTTTCAGGTGTGCTAGCTGGCTTAGCTGATAAATTTGGTCTTAGTGTAACTCTCCTACGCTTCTTGTTTATTCTTTTTACGGTTTCTCATGCCTTTATCGGTGTGATTATCTATTTACTGTTAGATACGACCTTACCTTATAAGGACGAGGAGGAGCAGGAAATGTTTGACTATGGCCCTCGACCTCGTCGAAGAAAAGAGGCCGAACCCATCCATGATCAGAATGATAGTCCATTTTTCTAAAAGGAGATTTGAGTGAAGCAGAAGTTCTATTCCCTTGCTTTTATTCTATATCTCTTCTTCAGTTTTATAGGACAGTTTTTCATTTTAAATCGTGTTTTTGGAGAAGGAGTTGGAACAGTTTTGATCGGAATGGCCCTTTTTCCACTGGGCATTTGGAATAGTCTCTTCTACCTCTTGTTTCTGCCAACAGAAATGGCTAGAAAGCCACAAATTTATCGGTTTTCGATTTTATTTCTGCCGGTTTTGTATCTGGTTTTCTCCTTGTTGGGGGGAGGACCTGCCGTCTTTATGCTCGGATTGATCGCATTCCCTTCAAATGCGGTGGTCTATGCGGTCTCTACCGGAATCAAATCCATGATTACAGATTACTTGCATGGTGAAGGCTAGAGCATTTTTCATATGTTCCCATCATTTCCTAGAGGTTGGAGACCTTTGTCTCGGCCTCTTTTTGCTTGCCTTAAAAAGGAGGTGAAAATGGATCTTTCGAATGATACTTCAGTCTCTCGTATGAAGAGAAAATCTGCTATAATAGAGAGAGAATTTGAAAAGGGAGAATGATATGGCAGTTACTGTTCGCGATATACAGGAAAAGCTTCGTCTGTCAGTTGTTTATGGGGATGATAACCTCTTAAGCAAGGAAATTACGACTGCGGACATCTCACGTCCAGGTCTTGAAATGACGGGCTATTTCGACTATTACACACCTGAGCGGATTCAGCTTGTAGGAATGAAAGAATGGTCCTACCTGGTGAAGATGAGCTCTCACAACCGTCATCAGGTCCTGCGCAAGATGTTCCAGCCAGAGACACCTGTCATCATTGTCGCGCGGAATTTAGAAATTCCAGAAGAAATGTTGCGTGCTGCGGAAGAGAAGCAACTAGCCATTTTGAAGAGCAATGTTGCGACCAGTCGTTTATCTGGAGAGCTTTCTAGCTATTTGGATAGTCGGCTAGCAGAACGTACGAGTGTACACGGTGTCTTGATGGATATTTATGGGATGGGTGTCTTGATCCAAGGAGATAGCGGAATCGGAAAAAGCGAGACAGGTCTGGAACTTGTCAAGCGGGGGCACCGCCTCGTAGCAGATGACCGAGTCGATATCTATGCGAGAGACGAGATGACCCTTTGGGG
>JBKXCY010000104.1:0-5900 GCA_046994005.1 Streptococcus sp. | reverse complement strand
GTGGGTTCCGTCACATGCAAATAAGCCAGTGCTCCAGACCCTCCTAAGCACAAGAGGATACTGATCCCAATCATGATCGAGCGTAGATTTACGTATTTTTTCATATAAAATTAATTATAAAAGATTCTACTGAAAATAACAAGAATTATCAGAAATAGAAAACGATTTCTTTTTAAAAAGTTTATTTCTTTTCATCAATGGCTTATTTTCGTTTAAAGGAGCCCATAATTAGCTTAGCGATCTCACGCGCAATCGTCCGGAATAAGGAACTCAAGAAGGAATCCTTAGCTTTTTCAAGACTGGATTTTCTTGGGCGACCTGGACTGCGTTTTTGCTCTGCTTTTTCCGCCGTAGCTCGTTCTTTTTCTGCTTCTTTTTTCTCCTCTTCTTGTGCTTCCTTGCTTGCTTTAGCTGCTAATTTTTCATAGGCAGATTCCCGATCAATCGTCGTCGCATACTTTTGATGGAAAGGCGATGTCGTGATTAAGGCCAATTGTTCACTTTCATTTAAGAGGTCAAAACTCGATTGAGGAGAGAGAATATAAGCACGCTCAACAATACTAGGTTGCCCCTTCTCATTCAGGAAAGAAACCAAGGCTTCCCCTGTCCCTAATTCTGTGATCACTGTTTCTGTATCAAAGTCTGGATTCGGACGAAAACTTTGGGCAGCTACCTTGATGGCCTTCATTTCTTTTGGTGTATAAGCTCGAAGAGCATGTTGTACACTATTTCCAAGCTGTGCCAGAACAGATTCTGGTAGATCTTGAGGATTTTGGGTAATAAAGTAAATCCCTACACCCTTAGAACGAATCAGGCGCACGACTTGCTCGACCTTCTCAAGAAAGAGCTTGCTTGCATCCTTAAAGAGGAGATGGGCTTCATCAAAGAAGAAAACCAGTTTTGGCTTTTCAGGATCCCCAACCTCGGGAAGTGTTTCAAAGAGACGAGACAACATCCAAATTAAAAAGGTTGAATACAATTTTGGTGAATGAAAGAGCTTTGTAGCCGAAAGAATATTGATATACCCACGCCCTGATGCATCGAGTTGCATAAAGTCATTTAAATCAAGTGCAGGCTCTCCGAAAAACTGATCCGCTCCTTCTTCTTCAAGAACCAAGAGGCTTCTTTGGATCGCACCGACAGATTGTTTGGTGATATTACCATATTGGGCAGAATAGTCTGAGCTGTGTTCATAGACTTCCTTTAAAAGGCTTTGCAGGTCCTTCAAATCAATCAAAGGCCAATCTTTCTCTTGAGCCACTTTAAAGACAATTGCAAGAATTCCTGATTGAGTTTCATTCAAATCAAGCAGACGAGAAAGAAGCAATGACCCCATTCCTTCGACAGTCGCACGAACAGGGTGACCAGCTTGGCCAAAGACATCCCACAATCGAACAGGGAAGGCTTGCGGCTCAAACGGATCTGTGAGACCAAGCAGTTTGTAGCGTTCTTCCAGTTTTGGAGTCCATTGCCCCGCTTTGGCTAAACCAGATAAATCTCCCTTGATATCAGCTAGAAAGACCGGAATGCCCTCTTTGCTTAATTTTTCTGTGAGGACCTTGAGGGTAACTGTTTTCCCTGTCCCTGTTGCTCCTGCAATCAAGCCATGACGATTCAACATCCGTAAATAGATAGGCGTCTCAACTGCTCCTTTGGTAATGGTAATACTAGTCATTTTATTTCTCCCTGAATGTTTCAGTATTCATTTTAACGGTCATCTTTTCCTTGCCTAGGCCCTTCAAACTGGGCTTCTGATAAGTAAGACACACTCCTATTAGTGTATCATTTTCCTGTCCAAACGCAAGAAATTATACTCCGATTTTCCGGATACAAACAAAAAAATCTATAAGAGCCAATTGTCGCTCTTATAGATTCCTTTATTTTATTATTTTGCTGCTGCAAACAAGTCATTAACTTTATTCCAGTTGATCACTGAGAAGAAAGCTTTGATGTAGTCAGGACGTACGTTACGGTATTTTACGTAGTAGGCATGTTCCCAAACATCCAAACCAAGGATTGGTGTTTTTCCTTCAGAGATTGGTGTATCTTGGTTTGCTGTTGAAGTGACTTCAAGTTTACCTTCTTTGTTGACAACCAACCATGCCCAGCCAGAACCAAAACGTGTCGTTGCTGCTGCTGTGAAGGCTGCTTTGAAGTCTTCAAATGAACCAAATGTGGCATCAATAGCTGCAGCAAGTTCTGCTGAAGGAGCTGTTTGTTCTGGAGTCATCAATTCCCAGAAAAGAGCGTGGTTCAAATGACCACCACCATTGTTGATCACAGCTTGGCGAATGTCAGCTGGAATGGATTCAACATTAGCTAACAAGCTTTCAAGGTCTTCTCCAATTTCAGGATGTTTTTCAAGAGCTGCATTCACATTGTTTACATATGTTTGATGGTGTTTATCATGGTGCAAATGCATGGTTTCTTCATCGATATAAGGTTCCAATGCATCATAAGCATATGGTAATTCTGGTAAAATGATAGCCATTTTATGGTCCTCTTTTCTTTATTACTGATTTGATGATAACGCAAACAGCTAAATTATTCAACTAATCTGCTTGCAATTTCATTCATGTTTAGACGCTATTTGCCACTTTTAAAAGTGCCACATCAAATAAGTAGTCTTTATCATACGTTCCACTTTTAATTGCATAATCCGTCTCGATGAAGGTCATCATGGCCTGCTTCAAAAAGGACAGGGAAAGCTTGCGGCTATCCCGTAAGGCAAACTTCACCTGATATGGATTGACCTTGCGTCCTGACAACTCTGACAAGCTCGCTACGATTTGGCTTTCGGATTGACCTTCTTCTGAAAATATTTTTACTTGAGAAAACATTCGGAATTGTCCCAACAGAATAGCAATCAATTTTATTTCATCTTCTCCTTGTAAGCGGAGATCTTTCACCAAATTCCGGGCTTGATCGATTTGGCGTTTGAGAATCATTTGGGTCAGATCAAAAATATTATCTTGCAAGGTTTTGGGAACAACCTCCTCAATATCTTCGAGGGTAATCTGACCATCCTCTTTATAAGCCTGCAAAAGAGCGAGATTCTTCTGTAACTCTCCAAAATCATAGCCAGATTTTAAAAGTAGTTGGTCCAAGGAATCGCCTACAAACTGCAGGGCCAATTCTTGGGCTTGGCTTGCAAAATAGCGCTTTACCTCTTGCTCTTTAGGAGTCGCTGCTTCAATGATTTGGGCATCCCGTTTTAGGAGTTTGACCAAGCGACGCTTACTATCTAATTTTCCTTCTGCAAAGATCAGCAAATGGGTCGATTCAGAAGGATTTTCCAGGTAGTTTTCAAATTGCTTCAGATCTTCATCTGTTAAATAGCGTTTTTTGGCAGTGGTCAGATCCAATAAGTGATCCAAAATCACGATTTTTTCATCTGCAAAAAAGGGAAGACTGACCAAATCCAGCTCGACTTCAGCATAGGAGGCTTCCTTCATATCAAAATAAGAATAATTCAAATCTGAGGGATCATAGCCTATTTTTTTTAAAATGTCTTTTTTTAACCATTCAAATTGACCTATATCCTCACCCGTCAAGACAAGAATAGGAGGCAGAGTTTGAACCGTCAGATGTTTAATGTCGGTAATTGCTTGCATGAAACTCTCTTATCTCTATCAGTCTAGTGTATTTCGTGTTCAGCAGCCATTTTTTGTTCCAATGGTGGTTTTTCATCAGACAAATCAGGTGCTGCTACAAAATTTGGAATTTGCTCAAACGAGTTGCCGCCAAAGCTCCCCCCTGTCGCTGTGACCTGTGGTTCAGAAGCCACTCCCATAGGAGTTTCTACTGGTTGTGGGAAGGTGTTTTTCCCTGGAAGCATCATGAGAATCAAGAGAGAAATAACTGTAATCCCCCAAAGAAATAGGAAAATATCTAGCCCCGTCAACAAATAGAGCAGAACCGGACCAAGGTTCAAAAAGATCCAAGACCAATGGATTCCCGCATCCCGCAAGCGACGTACACAAATGGCTTGACTGGGTACTAAAATGAGGAAGTAAAAGAATGCTAAGAAAGCGAGCGCCCATAAACCTGTCTTAGAATGAACAGTTGAAAAATTGAGCGTTTCTTGAGCATTTTGATGGGATAAAGAGGTCACGATGTAAAAAACCCAAAGAGGCAAAGAAATCAGGAAATTCCAGAAAAAAGCTAGCCAAAAATGGGCCCGACTGGTCTTACTTGAAAAATCTGCATACTGTATCCAAAATTGCTTAAATGCGTTCATACGATTCTACCTTTACATTGATTTCACTTTCTATAATAGCAATTTTCAGCATAGAAAGCAAACCTCTCCTCGTCTCTAGCGGACCGTTTCTACCCTCCAATGGTCCCACCCAATCAAGCGAATTGCTCCCCTTTCATCGGTACGAAGATAAGAAATAGAGCGTTCCTCTAGACGATCGAGCAATTCTTTATGGGGATGTTGGTAGCGATTTTTCTTTCCAACAGAGATCAAGGCCAACTGAGGATGTAACTGATCTAAAAACATATCACTAGAGGAACCTTTAGAACCGTGGTGGCCTACTTTCAAGACATCTACTTGTAATTGTGGATCGTTTTTCAATAGTTTTTTCTCTCCAGCTTCTTCCAAATCACCCGTGAACAAAAATCGTTTCTGAAAGAACTGCCCATAGAGGACAATCGAATCATCATTTTTACCATCCCCCACTTCATCAGGGGATAAGACTTCTAGATGATCATCAAAAATAGGAAGTTGATCCCCTCTCTGGACTACTTTAATCGGACTATGAAGCAGTTTCAATTTCTCTCGAAATTGAGAATTGGTGAGACTGCCTGGACTGACATACACTTTTTTAACTGGGATTTGTTTGGCAACCTCCACCATATCGCCCATATGGTCCTGGTCTGTATGAGTCAAGACCAAAGCATCGAGTTTTCCAACACCTCGACTCTTGAGATAAGGAATCAGGGTTTGATCCGCATTGGCAGATTGACTGCGCTCTTGCCACTTGTCTCCACTTTTAAAAGTGACGCGTCCTCCGACATCAATCAATATGGTTCTTCCTTTCCAATCGCGTAAAAAGATACTGTCTCCTTGACCGATATCCACCATGGTAATCTCATTTTCTAAAGGATGCTTGGTCCAACAAAAGATGAGTAGAATCATGCCTATTAACAGGAAACGACGTTTTTTTTGCTTTCGAAGATCATACAAGATCCCTAAAAGAAGGAAGAGAGCGATCAGAGCTGGTCCCGTCGGCTGACCAAATACCAAAGGTAGCGACGTGAGCTTTGAAATCCAACGAATACACTCCTCTATAAGAAGAAAGAAACTGTTAAAAATTGTAAGGGGCTTTAGAATCGATAAGATAAATAGCACCGTTAAACCTGGAAGAAGGACAAGATCAAATAAGAAAGAAAAGAGGAAGGTTAAAGGGAGTGACCAGGGTTGAAAGACACTAAAGTAATAGGTCAAAAGGGGCAAAATCCCCAGGCTAATCCAGAAACTTTCCACTAGTAGCTTTTTCAGTCCGGAATAAGAACTGGTATCTACCAAGGTCAAAATAAAGGCATAGGCACAACTCAAAACCCCTCCAGCTGTCAGGAGAAACTTGGGCGTGAGCAACATTAAGAGCATCAAGGTCATCGCCATATTCTCCATCCCTCGGACCCCCTTTTGAGAGAGGATCTTCTGCAAGAGGCTACGAACCACTGAAACAGAAAAACCTGTCAAGCCAGCATAGACCAAAGAAATTGGAACCATCCAGATATCGACTGTCTCTTGCAAGATTCCTAGACGTAAGAGAGCTTTCCGGATCCCATTGATGAAAAAGCCAACCTGCATCCCAGATAAGGCGAATAAATGGATGATTCCTAAACTCGTGTAAAGCTGGTCCATCTCTTCAAAATCCGTATCTAAATAG
>JBKXCY010000103.1:0-5901 GCA_046994005.1 Streptococcus sp. | reverse complement strand
GGTCTAGACCATTTACAAATGGAAGTGAAAGCGTTATAATATGTATGAATATAAATGGAACACAGTTCCTACAATGGAAAGGACGATTTTATGTCTACATATATTAAAGCAGATCAATTTTATTACCCACATGGGGTTCGCCGTGGAGGCTATTTGGAGCTTGTTGATGGCAAGTTTGGAAAACATGTGGAAAGCTTACCAGAAGGTGCGGATGTATTGGATTATTCTGGTTACAGCATTGCGCCTGGCCTGGTGGATACCCATATTCACGGTTTTGGTGGGGTAGATGTGATGGATAACAATATCGAAGGCACTCTCCATACCATGAGTGAAGGGCTCTTGAGTACAGGGGTTACGAGCTTTTTGCCTACGACCCTTACTTCCTCTTACGAACAACTTTTGGCAGTAACTGAAAATATCGGTGCACGATACAAAGAAGCAACAGGAGCTAAGATTCGCGGGATTTATTTTGAAGGACCTTATTTTACAGAAAAATACAAGGGAGCTCAAAACCCATCTTATATGAAGGATCCAAGTATGGAAGAATTCAGGGCTTGGCAAAAAGCTGCCAATGGTCTGTTGAATAAGATTGCCCTTGCTCCCGAGCGTGAAGGGGTAGAAGAATTTGTTCGGACTATTACAGGAGAAGGGGTGACTGTCGCTCTGGGCCACTCCAATGCTACTTTTGAAGAAGCTAAAAAAGCGGTTGATGCAGGTGCGAGTGTCTGGGTGCATGCCTACAATGGTATGCGTGGTTTGACACACCGTGAACTCGGTATGGTTGGTGCTATGTATGAGTTGCCTCATACTACAGCAGAGTTGATCTGTGATGGCCATCACGTTGATCCGCTAGCGTGTGATATCCTGATGAAACAAAAAGGAAAAGAAAATGTTGCCTTGATTACGGACTGTATGACAGCTGGGGGCTTAGAAGACGGGGACTACATGCTTGGGGAATTCCCGGTTGTGGTCGCTGAAGGAACTGCTCGCTTGAAATCAACTGGTAATCTAGCTGGCTCAATCTTGAAATTGAAAGATGGATTAAAAAATGTTGTAGAGTGGGGAATTGCTAACCCTCACGAAGCAGTGATGATGGCCAGCCTCAATCCGGCAAAATCAGTCCATATTGATGATGTTTGTGGTCAAATTCGAGAAGGGTATGATGCGGACTTCATCGTGCTTGATCAAAATTTGGATCTGGTGGCGACCTATCTCGATGGGGTCAAACGTTACCAAGCTACCAATTAGATTCAAGAATCGCAGATAGAATACTCCCTCTCTAGGTCATACCTAGAGAGGTTTTTGTGACGTATTCAAGGGGTTAAACAGTCTGTAGGGGCTTTTTGTTTACCGATGGTAGTGCAATTTTGTGAATGCTGTCTTTTCATGCTATAATGGGAATTGAAATGTGAGGTAGCTTATGAAGGCAATTGATATACGTTTTTTATTGATGGGAATTTTTTTCTTGCTCTATGGGATTGTAAGAAAAAATATCTTTATTGTGATTGTTGGTGGGGCATTTTTACTCTATAGTTTTTATAGCAAGAAGATGGAGCCAACCAAGAAGAATATTTTTAAGCCAGAGCTCAAGCTTCGAGGGCCTAAGAAACCGAAATCGAAGAAAGGAAAGAAGAAATGAATCATTATCGTTTAAATAATGGGGTGGAGATTCCTGTATTGGGATTTGGGACATGGAAAGCAGCGAATGGAGAAGAAGCCTATCAAGCTGTCTTAGCTGCTTTAAAAGCAGGTTATCGCCATATCGATACAGCTGCGATTTATCAAAATGAAGAGAGTGTGGGTCGGGCCATTAAAGACAGTGGTCTTGCGCGTGAAGACCTGTTTATTACCACCAAACTTTGGAATACTCACCACACTTATGAAGATGCTCAAGCTGCTTTGGAAGCGTCTCTTGAAAAACTGGGCTTGGACTATGTCGATCTTTATTTGATTCATTGGCCAAATCCAAAGCCCCTTCGAGAAAATGATGCTTGGAAAAAACGAAATGCTGAGGTTTGGCGAGCAATGGAGGATATGCTAGCTGCTGGCAAGGTTCGGGCTATTGGTATTAGCAATTTTCTGCCTCATCATTTGGAAGCCCTCCTTGAAACAGCTCACGTCATACCGGCTGTGAACCAAATTCGTTTAGCCCCTGGGGTTTACCAAAGCGAAGCCATTGCAGCAAGTCGCAAGCATGGTATTTTACTAGAAGCTTGGGGACCTTTTGGCCAAGGAGAATTGTTCCAAAATGAACAAGTAAAAGAAATGGCTGCCAAATATGGAAAGACTGTTGCTCAACTAGCCCTGGCATGGAGTTTGCAAGAAGGCTTCCTTCCATTGCCCAAATCGGTTACGCCTGAGCGGATTGCAAGTAATCTAAATTGCTTTGATTTTGAATTGACGGCAGATGATGTGGAACTCCTTCGCCATCTTCCGGTTGAAGCAGGTGCACCAGATCCGGACACCAAAGATTTTTAAAAGAAAATTTCTATTCATTAATGAAAACCGAGGACAGTTTCGTTCTCGGTTTTTAAAATCCTTTTAATGATTAAATAATTTTAAAGTTCTAACAAAAAACAGATGTTCTATAATACTTTTCTGCATTTGTTAACATTTTTCCGAACAAAAACAAATCAATAACTAGTAACATTCGTGAATGTTACATTTGTGTTACAATTCATTTTTGAATGAATTTTCAGACAATTTTGCGTTATAATAGTTACTATTAAAATAAAAGGGGAGTTTCTATGAATAGACAAGAACGTTTTTCATTAAGAAAATACAAATTTGGTGTAGCCTCAGTGTTATTAGGGGCTGTTTTGGTATTTGGATCTGCACAAGCGAGTGCAGAAGAACAAGCTGCGAGCCAAACGAGTGCTGGAACACAGCTTGTAGCAACTACTCAACAGACACCTGCTGAAGAAGAGCATTCACAAGCAACAGAAGCAAGTACAGCAGTTGCTAGTGAGAAAGTTGAAGTTACAAAAGACGCAGCTGTTGCAGCAAAGACAGTTGATACAAAAGAAGCTACTGTTGTTGAAAAAGCAGAAGCTCCTAAAGAGACAGCCACTGTCCCAGAAACAAAACTGGAAGTAGCGGAAAAACCTGTAGAAAAACCTGTAGAAAAACCTGTAGAAAAAGCGACAGAAGTGGCTACTGCGACAAGTTCGGAAACCACTGAGCGTCATGATGTGGCTGAAAAGCCTCAAAGCATTGGAAGTGACGAAATCATTACTGTTCCCCAAACCTGGAAGCAAGGCTATAAAGGTGAAGGGATGGTGGTCGCCGTCATCGACTCTGGCTTGGATGTGAACCACGAGGTTCTTCGGATTACCGATCCTTCTAAAGCTAAGTTTAAAAACCAAGAAGAAATCGAAGCTGCTAAGAAAGCAGCAGGAATTGATTATGGTAAATGGTACAACGACAAAGTTGTCTATGCTTATGACTATTTTGATGGTACCGACAATATTAAAGAGGCCGAAAGAGATTCTCACGGGATGCACGTTACAGGGATTGCGACAGGAAATCCTGATAAAGTAGCAGGCAACGGAGAAAAGATCTATGGTGTAGCACCAGAAGCGCAAGTTATGTTTATGCGTGTCTTTTCAGATCGTCAAAAAACAACGGGTTCTGCCCTTTATGTAAAAGCAATTGATGATGCTGTAGCCCTTGGTGCAGATACCATCAATATGAGTCTTGGATCTACTACTGGTTCTATGGTCAATGCTGATTCAGATATTGTGGATGCCATTAAACGAGCGCGTGCTAAAGGGGTATCTGTCCTAATCTCTGCAGGAAATAGCAATACTTTTGGGAATGGTTATTCAAGACCAGCAGCAGAAAATCCAGATTACGGTTTGGTTGGAAATCCATCAACGGTAGAGGACTCTATCTCTGTTGCTTCTATCAATAACAACATCATTACAACAGAAGTTTTTGAAGTCAAAGGTTTGGAAGGCAATGCAGAAGCGGATAACGGAAAATTTGATTACAGTAAATCTGCTGCAGATGCTGATTTTGAAAAAGGCAAAGAGTACGAATATGTATCAGTTGGTCTTGGGAAAGAAGATGATTTTAAAGATCTAGACCTTACCGGTAAATTGGCCTTAATCCAACGTGGGGAAATTCCATTCTCAGAAAAGATTGCCAATGCCTTCCATCATGGTGCAGCAGGAGCTTTGGTCTACAATAATGTGGAAGGATCTAATCTTGGAATGGCAATTGATGGAGATGCTAAGAAAATTCCATCTGTCTTCATTTCAAAACGCTATGGGGAAGCTCTTAAAGCTGGATCTTACAAAGTTGTCTTTAACAATACCATGGCTAACCGTCCATCTCCAGAAGCAGACCAATTGTCTGATTTCTCAAGCTGGGGAGTGACAACCGATGGTCAGTTGAAACCAGATGTCACAGCACCTGGTGGGAATATCTTTTCTTCTTTAAATGACAATACCTACGGGGATATGAGTGGTACAAGTATGGCCTCTCCTCACGTAGCAGGTGTGGCAGCCTTGGTTAAAGAATACCTTGTGAAGAACCATCCAGAATTGACTCCAGAACAAGTTTCTGCAACTGTGAAAGCCTTGATTATGTCTACAGCTAAACCACATGTTGACAAAGAAACTGGTGTCTATACTTCTCCACGTCAACAAGGTGCAGGGGTTGTCGATACAGCCGCAGCCGTTTCAACAGACTTGTATGTGACTGGTGAAAACAACTATCCAAGCGTCACTCTTGGTAATGTTGGAGATAGCTTTACCTTTGATGTCATAGTCCACAATATTTCAGATACCGATCGTACCTTGAAAATGTTGGTCAATACAGACACAGATGAAGTAAAAGATGGTAAATTTACCCTTCGTCCACGTAAATTGACTGAAACAGCTTGGCCTGAAGTAACTGTGAAAGCTCATAGCTCTGAAACGGTTACAGTGAAAGTCGATACAAGTAAATTCACAGAAGAGTTGAGCAAAGAAATGCCGAACGGCTATTTCCTTGAAGGATTTGTTCGCTTTGTAGATCCGGCAGATGATGGGGATGTGGTCAGCTTGCCATTTATGGGCTTCAAGGGAGAATTCCAAAATCTTCCCGCTGTTGAAAAGCCAGTCTATGATTTGGTTCGCGAAGGAAAAGATGGATTCTACTACCATATTCCAAAAGATTTGAATATCTCTTCTAGTGCGAATGTTTCTGCACTCGTCACTCAGCAAAATGACTTCCTTCTCACTCAAGGAAAACGAGACGGTCGTCGGATTACAGTCCTTGGTATTGACGAAAATGCAGAAGGAACTCACACCCTTCAACTAGATGAAAACGGAAATGTTCGCATTGCCATTTCACCAAATGAAGATGGAAATAAAGATTTCGTCGAATACAAAACGGTTGCGCTTCGAAATATTGAAAACCTTCGTGCAAGTGTCTACGCAGCAAGTGATACGGAACATCAACATCCAATTTGGGAAGGAACTCCATCTGACCATCGTAAGAACTTCTTCAACGGTGACCAAAAGAATCCACGCAGCTACACATTAGATAATACTGCTTGGAATGGTATTGATGCGAATGGGAATGCAGTAGCAGATGGTCTATATGATTATGTCATCCGTTATACCCCAATGGTTCCTGGAGCTGAGGAGCAATCAACGACCTTCAAGGTTCGGGTTGATACTCAAAAACCAGTGATTACATCTGGCTATATTCGCTTTAAAGACGGAGCACAACAGTTTGTTGCACGTAAAGCCAAAGATGTTGGTGAAGGCGGTATTTTGACAGAAAAACTAGTTTATGTCACACCATTTGATGAACAAGGAACGATGGTCCAAACCAGTGAAGATAAGAATGGTACTCGTGCGCTTGAAAATTACCATGTGATCAAGGCCAATACAGATGGTAGCTTCGATC
>JBKXCY010000102.1:0-5906 GCA_046994005.1 Streptococcus sp. | reverse complement strand
TCAAAGCACGGACAACGGTGATAGAGCTGACATCATAAATTTTAATGAGTTCAGCCTCGGTATAAAATTTATCTCCGTTTTCAAATTTTCCTGAAATGATTTGCTGCTTCAGATCATCTTTAATGTACTGATACTTCGGAATTGCCATAGTAGCTACCTCTCTTTACATTTCTCTTATTAACCTTATTTTAACATATTTTTTTTAAAAGTGTTGACATTTTTAAAAAAATTTATTATATTAATAAATGAAAAGGGTTACATATAAGAAAGGGGGGCGTTTATGGGAGTTTTTGAGATTCGCGATGCTTTCTATTTAAAAGATCAACCCTTCAAGATTTTATCCGGAGCGATCCATTATTTCCGAATTGACCCAGCAGACTGGTATCATTCCTTGTATAATCTAAAGGCATTGGGGTTCAACACGGTTGAGACCTATGTCCCTTGGAATGCGCATGAACCCCGCAAAGGGCAGTTTGATTTTAGTGGTCGATTGGATCTAGAGCATTTCATTCAAACAGCCCAGTCCCTAGGACTTTACATGATTGTAAGGCCGTCGCCCTTTATCTGTGCAGAGTGGGAATTTGGTGGATTACCAGCCTGGCTCTTAGAAGAAGACCTGCGAATCCGCTCATCAGACCCAGCCTTTATCGAAGCGGTGGATCGTTATTATGATCGCTTGCTTGGCTTGTTGACACCCTACCAAGTGGATCAGGGTGGTCCAATCCTCATGATGCAGGTGGAAAATGAGTACGGCTCTTATGGAGAGGATAAGGATTATCTTCGTGCCATTCGGGATTTGATGAAGGAAAAAGGCGTGACCTGTCCTCTCTTTACATCAGATGGACCATGGCGAGCAACGCTAAGAACAGGAACCTTGATCGAAGAAGACCTCTTTGTGACGGGAAACTTCGGTTCCAAAGCAGCCTATAACTTCGGTCAGATGAAAGAATTCTTTGACGAATACGGCAAGAAATGGCCCTTGATGTGTATGGAATTCTGGGATGGCTGGTTTACCCGCTGGAAGGAACCCGTGATTCAAAGGGACCCAGAGGAGTTGGCAGAAGCTGTCCATGAGGTCTTGGAGCTTGGTTCCATCAACCTCTATATGTTTCATGGCGGAACCAATTTCGGCTTCATGAATGGTTGCTCAGCTCGGGGAACGCTCGACTTGCCACAGGTGACGTCCTATGACTATGGGGCTTTGCTCAATGAGCAGGGCAATCCGACGGAGAAGTATGATGCCATTCAAAAAATGATGGCGACCTATTATCCGGAATACCCACAGCAAGAACCACTCATCAAAGAGTGTTTGCCAGAACAAACCTTGCAATTGGCAGCCAAGACTAGTCTTTTTGGAAATCTGGACAATTTAGCTCAGGTCGAGACCAGCCTTTATCCTGAAAAGATGGAAGAGCTGGGGCAAACCACAGGTTATCTCTTGTATGAGACAGATGTTGAAATGGATGCGCCGGAGGAAAGACTTCGGATCATCGATGGTCGAGATCGGGCGCAGGTGTACGTGAATGATCGTCATCTGGCAACGCAATACCAAACAGAGATCGGTGAAGATCTTTTTATCAAAGGAAAAAAGAAAGCGGTTACGAATTTAAAAATCTTGCTTGAAAATATGGGTCGTGTCAACTACGGGCACAAGCTCTTAGCTGATAGCCAGCACAAGGGCATTCGCACAGGCGTCTGTGTGGATTTGCATTTCCACCTTCATTGGAAGCAGTACCCACTGGATTTACAAGATCTCAGTCAGCTCGATTTTTCAAAGGAATGGCAGGCAGGTGCTCCAGCATTTTACCGATATGATTTTCAGCTGGACCACACCCTTGACACTTATCTGGATATGACAGGATTTGGGAAAGGGGTCGTCTTTGTCAACGGCCACAACCTTGGTCGCTTCTGGGAGGTCGGACCGACCACTTCACTTTACGTGCCTCATGGTTTCCTCAAAGAAGGAGCCAATAGCCTGATCGTCTTTGAGACAGAAGGGCGTTACCAAGAGACACTTGAACTTGTTCAACAACCTACATTCAAAGAAGTAAAGGGGGAAAACTTATGACTATTGTAGGATGCCGTATCGATGGACGTTTGATCCACGGGCAGGTAGCCAATCTTTGGACTACCAAACTAAATGTTTCACGTATCATGGTGATCGATGATGAAGTCGCTCAAAATGATATCGAAAAAAGTGGCTTGAAACTAGCGACACCACCTGGTGTTAAGCTCAGTATCTTGCCAGTCGCAAAAGCTGCGGAAAATATCTTGGCTGGAAAATATGATAGCCAACGACTCTTTATCGTAGCTCGCAAACCTGATCGTTTCCTTCGTTTGATCGAAGCAGGCGTTCAGCTTGAAACGCTGAATGTCGGCAATATGTCTCAATCTGATGAGACACGCGCGATTACCCGCTCGATCAATGTGGTGGACGCGGACGTGGAAGACTTTAACAAAATCCACGAAAAAGGTGTGAAGATTACGTCTCAGATGGTGCCAAACGACACTGCAGAAGACTTTATGAAGTTATTAAAGTAAAAGAAAATTTTTAGGAGGAAATTGTCATGATACAATGGTGGCAAATTTTACTACTTACTTTGTACTCAGCTTATCAAATCTGTGATGAGTTGACGATTGTTTCATCAGCAGGATCACCAGTCTTTGCTGGTTTCATTACAGGACTTGTCATGGGAGATTTAAAGACAGGTCTATTTATCGGAGCTTCTCTTCAATTGACAGTGCTCGGTGTTGGTACTTTCGGTGGAGCTTCTCGTATTGACGCCACTTCTGGTGCCGTTCTTGCGACTGCCTTCTCAGTAGCAAAAGGGATTGATGCAGAGCTTGCTATTGCTACAATCGCTGTGCCGGTAGCAACTTTGTTGACTTACTTTGATATTCTTGGTCGTATGACTACAACTTACTTCGCTCACCGTGTAGATGCTGCGATCGAACGTTACGACTATAAAGGAATTGAACGCAACTACCTTCTTGGAGCGATTCCTTGGGCTCTTTCTCGTGCCCTTCCAGTCTTCTTTGCTCTTGCCTTTGGTGGTACTTTCGTAGAAACTGTTGTTACAGGTCTTGCTAATGTACAATGGTTGGCAAACGGTCTGAAACTCGCAGGTCAAATGCTTCCAGGTCTTGGATTTGCGATCTTGCTTCGTTACCTTCCTGTTCGTCGTAACCTTCACTACTTAGCACTTGGCTTTGGCTTGACAGCAATGTTGACAGTGCTTTATAGCAATGTTCAAAGCCTTGGTGCTGCAGTGTCTAGCATTGTTGGTTCTGATGTGTTCGCTAAACTTCCAAAAGAACAAGCTATTACTTTTGTTAACAACTTCAAGAGTGTATCTATGATTGGTATTGCCATTATCGGTATCTTCCTTGCAGTACAACACTTCAAAAACAGTCAACGTACAGTCGTAGCTGCTCCAGCAAGCAATGTAGAAAGCGGGGAAATTGAAGATGACGAATTCTAATTACAAACTAACAAAAGAAGATTTTAAACAAATCAACAAACGTAGCCTCTTCACCTTCCAATTGGGTTGGAACTACGAACGGATGCAGGCTTCTGGTTACCTTTATATGCTTTTACCTCAGTTGCGTAAAATGTATGGTGATGGCACTCCAGAATTGAAAGAAATGATGAAATTGCATACGCAATTCTTCAATACTTCACCATTCTTCCACACCATTATCACTGGTTTTGACCTTGCTTTGGAAGAAAAAGATGGTGTCAAATCAAAAGATGCGGTGAACGGGATCAAGACAGGTCTCATGGGACCATTTGCCCCTCTTGGAGACTCTATCTTTGGATCTTTGGTACCAGCTATTATGGGTTCCATCGCAGCAACTTTGGCTGTTGCAGGAAACCCAGCCGGTATCTTCTTGTGGATCGCTGTGGCAGTTGCTTATGACATTTTCCGTTGGAAACAGTTGGAATTTGCCTATAAAGAAGGGGTTAACCTCATCAACAATATGCAAAGTACCTTGACAGCTTTGATCGACGCAGCTGCCGTTCTGGGTATCTTCATGGTTGGTGCCTTGATTGCCAGCATGATTGGTGTTGAAGTTTCTTGGACTCCACACATTGGGGACAAAGCGATTGAAATTCAAGATATGCTCAATTTGATCTTCCCACGTTTGGTACCAGCTATTATCACAGGTGTAATCTTCTGGTTGCTTGGACGTAAGGGCATGAACTCTACAAAAGCTATCTTGCTCATCATCCTTGCAGCAATTGCATTCTCAGCATTTGGCCACTTCTTCTTTGGAATGGCATAATGGAGTAGGGTATGGCAAAAGAGTTAGTATTGGTCAGCCATGGTCGCTTTTGTGAAGAGCTCAAAGCTAGCACAGAGATGATTATGGGACCACAAGAATCCATCCATACGGTTGCACTCTTACCAGAAGAAGGACCAGAAGACTTTACTGCTAAATTTGAAGCAACAGTCCAAGGTCTAGAAGACTATATTGTATTTGCCGATCTCTTGGGAGGAACTCCTTGCAACACCGTGAGCCGCTTGATCCTTGAAGGACGTGCGATTGACTTATACGCAGGGATGAATCTTCCGATGGTCATCGAATTCATCAATAGCAGCTTGACTGGTAATGAAGGGGACTACCCTGAACGTGCAAAAGAAAGTATTGTCAAGGTCAATGACCTCTTGTCAAACCTTGATGATGATGAAGATGAGTAGGTTGGTATGGGAGTCTGGGAGCATCATCTCAGGCTCCTTTCCCATTTATCAACGTTAGATTGTAGAAAGGAACAACAGTTTCTATGTTAGACTATACAAAAGAAGACTTGCAGGAGCTAGGAGCAGAGATCACCACTCGTGAAATCTACCAACAACCAAGGGTTTGGAAAGAAACGGCTCGCTTGTACCAAGAAAGAAAATCAGAAATCAAAGCTTTCTTAGAAAAAATTGGGCAAGAGCATGACTATATCAAGGTCATCTTGACAGGGGCTGGGACCTCAGCCTATGTGGGAGATACCTTGGTTCCATATTTGCAGGAAGTGCATGATGAACTCCACTGGAATTTTCAATCCATTGCGACGACGGATATCGTAGCTCATCCTCAAACCTATTTGAAAAAAGAGGTTCCGACGGTTTTAGTATCTTTTGCCCGGAGTGGCAATTCGCCAGAAAGTGTCGCAACCGTGCAGTTGGCCCAAGATCTGGTCGATGAGCTCTATCAGATCACCATTACCTGTGCCGAAGAAGGAAAACTGGCCCAGCAAGCCCACGGAGATGAGCGCAATCTTTTGCTTCTCCAACCTAAAGAAACCAACGATGCTGGTTTTGCCATGACATCCAGCTTCACCTCTATGCTTTTGACAGCTCTCTTGGTCTTTGATCCAAGCGAGGAAGAGATCAAGGAAAAACGAGTAGAAGAGCTGGTTCATCTATCTGAGCAAATCTTGGAGAAGGACCGTGCGGTCAAGGAAGTGGTCGATCTAGACTTCGAGCGCGTGATCTATCTGGGGGCAGGACCTTTCTTTGGTCTAGCCCATGAAGCCCAGCTCAAGATTTTGGAATTAACAGCAGGCAAAATCGCAACCATGTACGAGAGTCCTGTTGGTTTCCGTCACGGTCCGAAATCGTTGATCAATGAAGATACCCTTGTATTGGTCTTTGGATCCATCGATCCTTATACGCGTCAGTATGATTTAGACTTAGTACGAGAAGTGGCAGGGGATCGGATTGCCCGTCAAGTCGTCCTTTTGACAGATCAAGCGTCTGAAATCGATCATGTACGGGAGGTCTTAGTAGAAGCTTCTGCAGACTCCCTAGATATTTACCGTGCCTTCCCATACATTATCTATGGTCAATTGATTTCTCTCTTGACTTCGCTCAAGGTGCAAAATCGCCCAGATACGCCTTCACCGACTGGTACCG
>JBKXCY010000101.1:0-5943 GCA_046994005.1 Streptococcus sp. | reverse complement strand
ATCTGGTCTTACGAACATATGTATACCAATGGAAAACCCAATGAGTTGTCTAAAAAATTCATTGACTACATGATGACGGATGAGGTTCAGCAAAAAGTTGTTGGCAAGATGGGCTATATTCCAATCAATGATATGAAAGTCACCCGTGATTTAAAAGGGAATGTGACAAAAAGATAAAAGAATTAGGTAAAAAATGAACGAAGTAGCAAAAAAAATGCTGACGAAATCAAAAAACTCCCGCCTAGAAAAATTTGGGAAGACCATTACCTTTCTATGTATGAGTTTGATTGTTGTCGTCGTAGCCATGATTTTGATTTTCGTGGCCCAAAAAGGTTTATCGACTTTCTTTGTTAATAAAGTCAATATCTTTAGTTTTCTATTTGGGAGCTCTTGGAATCCTGCTGCAAAGGAATTTGGAGCCCTACCCATGATTCTAGGTTCCTTTATTGTAACCTTGCTTTCTGCCCTCTTGGCAACCCCGTTTGCCATTGGTGCAGCTGTTTTCATGACAGAAGTCTCCCCCAAAGGAGCTCGTTTCTTGCAACCAGCCATTGAGCTCCTAGTGGGGATTCCTTCAGTTGTTTATGGATTCATTGGCCTTCAAGTGGTCGTCCCATTTACGCGTAGTCTCTTTGGAGGGACCGGTTTTGGGATCCTCTCAGGGGTCTTTGTCCTCTTTGTTATGATCTTGCCAACTGTTACCTTCATGACGACCGATAGCTTACGAGCTGTGCCCCGTCATTACCGGGAAGCGAGTATGGCCATGGGTGCGACACGCTGGCAAACCATTTGGCATGTCACGCTCAAGGCAGCCCGCTCAGGAATCTTTACAGCGGTTGTCTTTGGTATGGCGCGTGCCTTCGGGGAAGCCTTGGCGATCCAGATGGTAGTCGGAAACTCGGCAGTAGTACCAACCTCGCTCACAACACCAGCTTCCACCCTCACCTCTATTTTGACCATGGGAATCGGAAATACCGTCATGGGTACGGTCAATAACAATGTTCTTTGGTCACTCGCCTTGGTATTGCTCCTCATGAGTCTTGCCTTTAACAGTGTGATTAAACTGATTACGAAAGAAAGAGGTAAGAAGAACTATGCACGCTAAACGAATGGATAAAATTGCAACAGGAGTACTGTATGCTATTTCAGGGATCATCGTTGCGATTCTTGCCTCATTGATTCTTTATATCTTGGTCCGTGGCTTGCCCCATGTATCCTGGCACTTCTTGACTGGGAAATCCTCTTCTTATCAAGCAGGAGGAGGGATCGGAATTCAATTGTATAATTCCTTTTTCCTCTTAGTCATTACCTTGGTGATTTCTTTCCCACTTTCTCTTGGGGCTGGGATTTACCTTTCTGAGTACGCTAAAAAAGGGCGCTTGACCAATTTGGTTCGTACCTGTATTGAGATCTTGTCTTCCTTGCCATCGGTTGTTGTAGGTCTCTTTGGTTACTTGGTCTTTGTTGTCCAGTTCAAATATGGATTTTCGATCATTTCAGGGGCCTTGGCCTTGACCGTCTTTAACCTGCCCCAGATGACCCGCAATATCGAAGATAGCTTGCAGCACGTCCATCATACGCAGCGCGAAGCAGGTTTAGCACTGGGCTTGTCTCGTTGGGAAACCGTGATTCATGTCGTGGTACCGGAGGCTCTTCCAAGCATTATTACTGGGGTCGTATTGGCATCAGGACGGATCTTCGGGGAAGCGGCTGCCTTGATCTATACAGCAGGTCAATCGGCTCCAGCTCTTGATTGGTCAAACTGGAACATCTTTAGTGTGACGAGTCCGATTTCGATCTTCCGTCAGGCTGAAACCTTGGCCGTCCATATCTGGAAGGTTAACAGTGAAGGAACCATTCCAGACTCGATCGAAGTCTCAGCTGGTTCTGCCGCCGTTCTTTTGATCTTTATCTTGATCTTTAACTTTGGAGCCCGCAAACTCGGAAGTTACCTCCATAAAAAATTAACATCTGCTTAAAGGAGAAGAAATGTCAAAATACAATTGGGATGAGAGACACATCATTACTTTTCCTGAAGAAAAGGTGGTCCTATCGACTAAAGATTTGCATGTCTATTATGGAACGAACGAGTCCATTAAAGGCGTCGACATGCAGTTTGAAAAGAATAAGATTACAGCCTTGATCGGTCCTTCAGGATCTGGGAAATCAACTTACCTTCGTAGTTTGAACCGGATGAATGATACCATAGATATTGCGCGTGTTACGGGTGAAATTTGGTATGAAGGAATCGATGTTAACCGTCCAGATATCAATGTCTATGAAATGCGCAAGCACATCGGGATGGTTTTCCAACGGCCCAATCCTTTTGCCAAATCGATTTACAAAAATATCACCTTCCCGCATGAACGTGCTGGTGTGAAAGACAAGAAGGTCTTGGACGAATTGGTCGAAACTTCTTTGAAACAGGCAGCCCTATGGGATCAGGTCAAGGACGATCTTCACAAATCAGCTCTGACACTTTCAGGTGGTCAACAGCAACGACTTTGTATCGCGCGGGCTATTTCTGTGAAGCCGGATATCCTACTCATGGATGAGCCAGCTTCAGCACTTGATCCGATCGCAACAGCGCAATTAGAAGAAACCATGCTGGAGCTGAAGAAGGATTATACCATTGTCATCGTGACCCACAGCATGCAACAAGCAGCGCGTGCTAGTGATTATACCGGTTTCTTTTATCTGGGAAACCTCATCGAGTACGATAAGACTTCGAATATTTTCCAAAATGCGAAATTGCAATCGACCAACGATTATGTATCGGGTCACTTTGGATAAAGTAAAATGACAACAAAAAGGAAAATAGAATGACAGAACCAATTTTGCAAGTCAAGGACTTGTCGGTTTATTACAATAAAAAGAAGGCTTTGAATGGTGTCTCTTTGGATTTTGCTCCAAAGGAGATTACAGCCTTGATTGGTCCTTCAGGATCAGGGAAATCTACCCTTTTAAAAGCCATTAACCGCATGGGGGACCTTAACCATGAGGTCACCACCACAGGGACCATCCTCTACAACGGTCACAATATATACGGACCACGGACCGATACGGTCGAATTGCGGAAGGAAATCGGAATGGTCTTCCAACAGCCAAATCCCTTTCCAATGTCCATTTATGATAATGTGACCTATGGCTTGATGATTAATGGTGTCAAGGACAAGGCTGTCTTGGACGAAGCAGTTGAAACCTCTTTGAAACGCGCATCCATCTGGGATGAAGTCAAGGATCGCCTGCATGATTCAGCTATCGGACTTTCCGGTGGTCAGCAGCAGCGGGTCTGTGTGGCGCGGGTTCTTGCGACTAGTCCAAAGATTATTCTTTTGGATGAACCAACTTCAGCGCTGGACCCGATTTCAGCTGGTAAGATTGAAGAAACCTTATATGGACTAAAAGACCGCTACACCATGCTCTTGGTGACACGCTCCATGCAGCAAGCGAGTCGGATTTCTGATAAAACAGCCTTTTTCTTGGATGGCGATTTGATTGAGTACAATGACACCAATGAAATGTTCTTGAACCCAGCTAAGAAAGAAACAGAAGACTATGTCTCTGGTAAATTTGGATAGGAAGAAAATAAAATGTTACGAGTTCAATTTGAAGAAGATTTAGAGAAGTTGCATAACCAGTTTTATGCAATGGGAAATGAAGTGTTGAGTCAGATCAACCGTACGGTCCGCGCTTTCGTGACCCATGACCGTGAATTGGCCCGCCAAGTTATCGAAGATGATGCGGAGATCAACGACTACGAAGTGAAATTAGAGCGTAAATCCTTTGAGATTATTGCCCTTCAACAGCCCGTTTCACAAGACCTTCGTGTCGTGATGACTGTCTTAAAAGCGGTCTCTGACTTAGAGCGGATGGGTGACCACGCAGTATCAATTGCCAAGGCAACGATTCGCATGAAAGGGGAAGTCCGCATCCAATCTGTTGAGGAAGAGATCAGCAAGATGGGCCGTGAAGTCAAAGATTTTGTCGAAGCGACACTAGATGTTTACCTCAAAGGCGATGTGGATTTGGCCTATGAAGTTGCGACACGAGACGAAGTCATCAACCATTACTTCGATAGCATCCAAGAATTAGCAACAGAAGAAATTCGGAAAAATCCTGAGTCCATCGTGACCGGACGGGATTATTTCCAAGTGATCAACTTCTTGGAACGCATCGGAGATTATGCAAAAAACATCTGTGAATGGGTGGTTTACTTCGAAACAGGTAAAATTATCGAAATGTAAGATCATGAGTCTTTTCGATATCAGACAGGCATTCTAATGCTTGTCTTTTCTTTTATCTTGACTTTGTGATAAAATAGTTTTATGAGGGCTTTTCATTGGAAAGCATGAAACATTTAAAGGAGGAAATTATGCAAGCAGTTGCACATTTTGTAGAAACATTCGTTCCAGAACATTACGAAGTGTTTTTGGATTTAAGTCGTAAAACCAAGACCTTTAGCGGTCGTGTGGTGATCACAGGTCAAGCCAAGGCGGACAAGATCTCGCTTCACCAAAAGGATTTGATCATCGAAACAGTAGAAGTAGCAGGTCAAGCCCGTCCATTTACGGTTGATAATGACAATGAAGCAGTCTATGTTGAATTGGAAGGAACAGGTCAAGTAACGATTACCTTGACCTATTCTGGCAAGATCACAGACAATATGACAGGAATTTACCCATCTTACTACAGCATTGATGGCGTGAAGAAGGAAGTAATCTCTACTCAGTTTGAGAGCCATTTTGCGCGTGAAGCCTTCCCAAGTGTGGATGAGCCTGAAGCCAAAGCAACCTTTGATTTAGCTGTGAAGTTTGACCAAGAAGAAGGAGAAATCGTTCTTTCTAACATGCCTGAAATTGATGTGGAAAACCGCAAAGAAACAGGGATTTGGAAGTTTGACACAACTCCTCGCATGTCTTCTTACCTCTTGGCTTTTGCGGCTGGAGACCTTCAAGGAGTGACAGCTAAGACCAAGAATGGAACTCTAGTCGGTGTATACTCTACCAAAGCTCACCCATTAGAAAACTTGGACTTCTCATTGGATATTGCCGTTCGTGCTATTGAATTTTATGAAGACTACTATGGTGTGAAGTATCCAATCCCTCAATCCCTTCATATCGCCCTTCCAGACTTCTCTTCAGGAGCGATGGAAAACTGGGGCTTGGTAACCTACCGTGAAGTCTACCTTCTAGTAGATGAAAACTCTACGGCCCAAAGCCGTCAAACAGTAGCCTTGGTGGTGGCTCACGAATTGGCTCACCAATGGTTCGGAAACCTCGTGACCATGAAATGGTGGGATGATCTCTGGTTGAATGAAAGCTTCGCCAATATGATGGAATATGTCAGCTTGGATGCCATTGAACCAAGCTGGAATATCTTTGAAGACTTCCAAACAACTGGAGTGCCTGCTGCCTTGAAACGCGATGCTACAGATGGCGTTCAATCCGTCCATGTGGAAGTCAAACACCCTGATGAGATCAACACCCTCTTTGACCCAGCAATCGTTTACGCCAAGGGTAGCCGTCTCATGCACATGCTCCGCCGTTGGTTAGGCGATGATGCTTTCCGTAAAGGGTTGAAGATCTACTTTGAAAAACACCAATACGGCAATACTATCGGTCGTGACCTTTGGGATGCTCTTGGGCAAGCTTCAGGTCGTGATGTCGCAGCCTTTATGGATTCTTGGTTGGAGCAACCAGGATACCCTGTTGTTTCAGCTTCTGTGGAAAACGATACCTTGATCATCCGTCAAGAGCAGTTCTTTATCGGAGAAAGAGAAGAAAAAGGCCGCAAGTGGGTTGTTCCGTTAAATAGCAACTGGACAGGTATTCCAGATACTTTGGAAACAGAAGTTTTAGAAATTCAAAACTACAGTGCCTTGAAAGCAGCTAACAGCGGAGCTCTTCGCTTCAATACAGAAAATACAGCTCACTATATCAG
>JBKXCY010000100.1:0-5945 GCA_046994005.1 Streptococcus sp. | reverse complement strand
ATGTAATTATGAAAGATTTAGTAACCTTTTTAATCAAGGCAACGTCAATACTAGTAGTATGTAATGGAATTTTAACTTTTTACTAGGTTCAAAAGTTAAAGTTAAAATTTGATAGAATATTTTATGATACTCAAATAAATTTTGAAAATGAGATTGAAAGTAATAAAAACAAACGCCAAAAATGACGTTTGTCTTCAATATAAAAGAGAGGGTTAAACCTCTCCTTTTTGTTGGGCGATGCGAATATTATTGGGGACCAAACTGATTTTCTGGATCTCAGAAATCCGAATAATCGTTGACATACTCTTTTTAAAATTTTTCACGATCAGTTGTCGGCGCTCTTGGTCATACTTGACAATATCGCCTGTAAAACTCTTGTTTGAAAAAATAACATGTACCCCTTGTTTTTTTCGCAATGCTTGTTGAATGATGTCAATAATTCTCTCATCTTCTAATGGGGCAGGGGTACTGACTTTTCCATTGAAAAATTCATTTGCTCGGTCTTTAACGATCTCGAGAAATTTTTTCATAGCTAAATTCTCCATAACTTGATACAATATATTATAGATAATTTCAACGATTTTGTAAATGATTTACGAATATTAGAGATGAGAAGGCAAGAAAGGAGTCGTGAAATGGCAGAATTTTCATTCCAAATCGAAGAACATTTGCTAGTCTTGTCAGAAAATGACAAGGGTTGGACCAAAGAATTGAACCGTGTGAGTTTTAATAGTGCTCCTGCTAAGTATGATATCAGGACCTGGAGTCCCGACCATACAAAGATGGGAAAAGGTATTACACTCACGAACGAAGAGTTCCAAGTCATGCTCGATGCATTTAAAAATTAAGAAAAAGAGGTCCTTCAAGGACTTCTTTTTTGTTATAGTCTAAGGCTATATAGATGTCAAAGATATTAGATTATCCTAAACCCTTGTTTATCAAGTTTTAGACTGCTATAATGGTTGCATTGATGAATTAATGTAAAACTTATAGGAAAGAGGGAATCATATTGACACATACACATGCACCTTATCGTGTAGACCATGTTGGTTCATTTCTTCGTCCAGCCGCTTTGGTTCAGGCTCGTGAAGATTTCGCAGCTGGAAAAATCAGTCAGGCTGACTTAACAAAAGTAGAAGATCAGGCGATTCGTGACCTCGTTGAAAAAGAAATTGCTGCTGGTCTGAAGTCAGTAACAGATGGAGAATTCCGCCGAGCTTATTGGCATTTGGATTTCTTCTGGGGCTTTGGTGGCATTGATCACGTCCAAGCTGCTCAAGGCTATCAATTCCATGATGAAACAACCAAGGCGGACTCAGCACTTGTCGTTGGAAAAATCACAGGAGCCAATCATCCATTTGTAGAGCATTACAAGTTCTTGCGGGATCTTGTAGCAGATGTAGATGGTGTAGAGGCTAAATATACCATTCCAGCACCTGCGCAATTCTTTTTTGAATTGATCCGTGATGCTGAACATGTAGAACAATTGAATACCATCTATCCTGATTTTGCGGCTGTTCGTGAAGACATCAAGCAAGCCTATCTTCAAGTGATTCAAGATTTGTATGATGCAGGACTTCGGACTCTTCAAGTGGATGACTGTACGTGGGGTGTCTTGGTAGACGATAATTTCTTGACGGCTTGGGGAGCAGCTCAAGGCAAGTCAAAAGATGAGGTTCGTCGAGAACTCGCTGATCTCTTCTTGACCTTTAACAACGATGTCTACCAACATGTTCCAGCTGGTTTAACCGTCAATACGCACGTTTGTCGTGGGAACTTCCATTCCACTTGGGCTTCATCAGGTGGATATGCTCCGATTGCCAAAGAACTCCTTGGAGAAGAAGCGGTCAATGCTTACTTCCTTGAGTTTGATACTGATCGGGCTGGTGGTTTTGAACCACTTGCAGAAGTAACCCCTGGTAAAGGAGTGGTGTTAGGCCTCTTGACATCTAAGAGTGGTCAATTGGAGAATAAGGACGAAGTGATTGCTCGTATTAAAGAAGCAAGTCAGTATGTACCGTTGGAAAATCTTTACCTGTCGACTCAGTGTGGCTTTGCTTCAACAGAAGAAGGAAACATTTTGACAGAAGAAGACCAATGGAAAAAAATCGGTTTGATTAAGGAAATTGTCGCTGAAGTTTGGGGCGAATAAGGAGGAAGAAACATGTCAGATTTACTAAGTATTTATAAAGAATTGCAAGCTAAAAAATGGGTGGACTTGAGTCACCAGATCAATGCGGAAAGTCCACACTTCCCAGCCCTTCCTGCTTTGCAACAAGAAGATCTTTTCACATTAAAAGATGGCTTCCATGTTCAAAAATTTACAGTGGTTGGTCAATACGGAACGCATATTGATGCACCGATTCACTTTGTAGAAGGGGGTCGTTGGTTGGATGAGATTGACCTCAAAGATCTTCTCTTGCCACTTTATGTTATCGACAAGTCTAAAGAAGTTGCAGCCAATCCAAACTTTATCTTGAGCAAACAAGATATCTTAGACTTTGAGGCAGAGCATGGACAAATTGTTGAGGGTGCTTTTGTTGCCTTCCGTAGTGATTGGTCAAAACGTTGGCCAGATCAAGATGCTATGCGTAACCTAGACGAAAATGGGGTTCAACAAAGTCCAGGATGGAGCCGTGAAGCCTTGGAATTCTTGATTCATGAACGCCATGTCAAGGCTGTGGGCCATGAAACCTTTGACACCGATGCAGGTATTCCAGCAGCAGAGCATGGCTTGGTCAATGAATACTACCTTTTGGAACAAAATATCTACCAAGTAGAAGTCTTGAACCAATTGGACCAAGTTCCAGCTGTAGGTGCTTTGATTTCGATTGCTTTCCCTCACTGGGACAAGGCAACTGGTTCACCTGTTCGTGCCATTGCCATCTTACCATAAACAAAGAAAAAGAGGCCGGGACAAAAGTCCTAGCCTCTCAATTGTTTTTGGATTGTCGAGCAAGACGCAGTGGTTGAGTGGGCTCTACTACGCTGATTTATCAGCTTTTACAGCCCTACTCAACTGTGCGGAGGTGGGACGACGAATCGAATTCTAACAATTACCGATTTCTGTCCCACTCTCTTATTTTTATCTCATGGTCACAAATTCTTCGGATCCAGTTGGGTGAATGGCGACAGTTGCATCGAAATCGGCTTTTGTCGCTCCCATCTTGATAGCAACTGCAAATCCTTGGATCATTTCATCGACTCCGTAGCCAAGACCATGAAGGCCAACGACCCTTTCTTCGGGACCAGCAGTGATGAGTTTGAATTTTGCTTGCTGGCGGTGTTGGGTTACAGCAGTGTACATGGAAGCAAATTGAGAAGTATAGACTTTGATATTCTCTTTTCCATAAGTTTGATGGGCTTCTTCCTCCGTTAGGCCAACGGTTCCAATAGCAGGGTGAGAAAAGACAACGGTTGGGATGTTTGTATAATCCATTTTGGCATTGACTTTTCCATTGAATAGTCGTTCAGAAAGAGTGCGTCCAGCTTTAATAGCGACAGGAGTTAATTCTTTTTCTCCTGTAACATCCCCAAGAGCATAGATTCCTGGAATAACTGTATTCTGGTATTCATCCACTGCAATGAATCCTTTTTCATTTAAGGTGACGCCTGCAGCTTCTAGATTGAGATCCTGGACGTTTGGTTTTCGCCCTGTTGCCCAGATAACATGATCTGCCACGTGGCTGGTCATATCCTCAAAATAAATCTTCACACGACCGTCTTCAAATTTTTCAAGCTTCATGGGAACCTTATGTTTGTGAAGCGGAAGGTTTTGTTTTTCCATTTCTTCCATTAAGCCATCGACAATGTAGGAATCAAAACTACGTAAAACCCGATCTCTTCGGATGAAGAGGTCTGTTTGGACTCCTAAATGGTGGAGCACACCGGCTAGTTCCACTGCAATGTAGCCAGCTCCAATAATGGCAACAGATGTAGGAAGTTCTTCCCAAGCAAAGACATCATCAGACGTTTCGCCAAATTCAGCTCCAGGAACAGAAGGAATAAAAGGATGGGCACCGGTCGCAATTACGATATGCTTGGCCTTAATGGTTTCTCCATTTACCTCAACCGTATGAGCATCCACAAAACGAGCACGTCCTTCAATTCGTTCAACCCCATTGCGTTTGAAACTGCCATCATAGGAATTACGGGAACGGTCAATATAGGCTTCGCGATTTTTTCTTAAGGTTGCAAAATCAAATTTTGTTTGTTCAGAAGTAAATCCATAGTCTGGTCCATAATCGCGAATAGCTTCTGCAATTTGCGCACCATACCACATAATCTTTTTAGGCACACATCCTCTGTTGACACAGGTGCCACCCAATTGTTTTTCTTCAATGACAGCAGCGCTCGCTCCGTACTCTCCAGCCCGGTTCATCGTAGCGATTCCTCCACTACCTCCACCGATTGAAATAATATCAAATTCTTTCATGTTTTCCTCCTAAATGGGATTTCAGTTTGATTGTAATATCAACTGTTACAAAAGTCAAGGGTTTAGCATGTTACCAAGCATTTAAATTTCATTTTGCCGTATCAATTTTAGATAGAAAAGTAAGGAAATATGGTATACTATGGTATAGAATAAAACGCTTTCTTTGATGGAGAAAAACGATGAAGAAATTGAAAAAATGGCAACTATTTACAGCTGCAGGTGCAGCAATTGTGGTGATTGGAACAGGAAGTGTGATGATGTTTTCGCACCCAAGTACTCCTGATCAAGCAATCACGAAAGAAACTCCAATGGTGCAAACGGTCAAGGATGGATCGATCGCTTCTTCAGTCTTGTTAACTGGGAAAGTCACTGCCAACCAGGAACAGTATGTCTATTTTGATGGAACCAAAGGGGATTTGCAGTCGATTTTGGTCAATGTAGGAGATCAAGTGACGGCCGGTCAGCCAATTGTTCAGTATAGTAGTACAGAGGCCCAAACCGCTTATGATGCAGCCGTTCGTGCTGTCAATAAGGCAGATCGTCAGTTAAATGACTTACTGACAAATGGTGTGACCATTGATACGACAGGCGATGAAGAAGCAGATGCCAAATCAGCTTCGCAGACCCAGCGAACAGTCGATTCTCAAGCTAGCGATTTACGAGATGCTAAGTCGGATGCGGTCGATAATATGAACAAGGCTAAGGCTCTTCTGGATGCGACAACAGTTAGGAGTAATACAGATGGTACCGTGGTCGAAGTCAATAAAGATGTTTCAAAATCGACTACAGGGACCAACCAAACTCTGGTTCACATTGTGAGCAACGGAAATTTACAAGTCAAAGGGGAATTGTCTGAATACAATTTGGCCAATATTTCTGAAGGTCAGGAAGTGGTCCTCACTTCCAAGGTTTATCCGGATAAAACCTGGACAGGAAAGATTTCTTATGTAGCCAACTATCCGACTGACGCGGGTCAAGCAGGTGCCAATGCAGCAGGTGGAACACAAGGAAGCGGAGGAGCCAAGTACCCATTCACAGTAGATATTACCAGTGAAATTGGAGAACTCAAACAAGGCTTTTCTGTCAATATTGAAGTCAAAAGTTCTACTCAACATCCCCTTGTTCCCGTGACAAGTGTCATGGCTGATGGGGACACGAGTTATGTATGGACGGTCGAAAATGGCAAGGCTAAGAAAGTAAAAGTAACGCTTGGTAACGCCGATGCTGAAAACCAGGAAATCTTGTCAGGCTTGAAGAAAGATGCTCAAGTTATTGTGAATCCTAATGAGAAACTGGAAGATGGAAAAGAGATCGGAAAATATGACAAAATTGATTGAACTAAAAGGAATCAATAAAACCTATAAAAATGGGGATCAGGAACTTCGTGTCTTAAAAGACATCGATTTAGAAGTCGAAGAGGGAGAATTTGTGGCCATTATGGGTCCATCTGGCTCAGGAAAATCGACCTTGATGAACGTCATTGGCTTGTTGGACCGCCCGACCAGTGGAG
>JBKXCY010000099.1:0-5998 GCA_046994005.1 Streptococcus sp. | reverse complement strand
CAAAAAAGTGAAAAAATGAAAATGACTTTGAAAAATTTTCTCTCCTAAAATACATGATTTTTACCCTTATTTTTGGTAAAATAAAAAGAAGAAAAACAGAAAGAGGATACTATGGTAAACGGTACATTAATTTCATTTGAAGGTCCAGAAGGAGCGGGAAAATCATCGGTCCTAGAAGCCATTTTGCCTCTACTTGAAGAAAAAGGAATTCCTTTTATTACAACCCGTGAACCAGGTGGTGTCGACATTGCCGAAAAGATCCGCCAAGTCATTTTGGATCCAGACCATACTAGTATGGATGCCAAGACCGAGTTGTTGCTCTATATTGCTAGTCGTCGGCAGCATTTGGTGGAACGTGTCTTGCCAGCCCTTGCAGCTGGGAAAGTTGTCTTGATGGACCGCTTTATTGACAGCTCGGTGGCTTATCAAGGGTATGGTCGCGGTCTGAGTGTGGAAGACATCGAGTGGCTCAATCAATTCGCGACAGATGGCCTGAAGCCAGACCTAACCCTTTACTTTGATCTGGATGTCGAAGAAGGGCTCGCCCGAATTGCCAAAAACCAAGAGCGGGAAGTCAATCGTTTGGATTTGGAAGGATTGGAGCTTCACCAAAAAGTCAGACAAGGTTATTTGGCCTTGTATGAAAAGGAACCAGAGCGCATCGTGAAAATCGATGCCAGTCAATCCTTTGAAGCAGTCTTTGCGGATGTCTTGGCTGTTTTAGAAAATCGCTTGGGGACATTGAAATGAAGCTAGAAGAGATCCAACAGCTCCAGCCAGAATTGGTGGAGCGCTTCACCCAGATCCTAGAACACAAACAGCTCAGTCATGCTTATCTTTTTACCGGCTCTTTTGCCAGTTTTGAGATGGCCCTCTTGCTAGCTCAAAGTCAGTTTTGTGAAGATTTGCAAGGAGTCTGGCCTTGTGGCAAATGTCGGTCCTGTCGCTTGATTGCTGAAGAAGAATTCTCAGACGTGAAGATCGTGCGTCCAGTCAACCAGATCATAAAGACTGATCGTATTCGCTCGTTGGTTCAAGACTTTTCTCAATCCGGATTTGAAGGAAGTCGGCAGGTCTTTATCGTCCAAGATGCGGACAAGATGCACACCAATGCAGCCAATTCTCTCTTAAAAGTCATGGAAGAGCCCCAGAGTGAGATCTATCTCTTCTTGTTGACATCCGATGAAAACTTGATTTTACCGACCATCAAGAGTCGGGCCCAGCAGGTCCATTTTCCCAAAAAGCAAGCCTACCTTACCGAACGTCTAGAAAAAGAAGGTTTGATTAAATCGCAGGCAAGTCTAGTAGCTCGATTTAGTTTTAGTCTTGAAGAGGCAGAGCAGCAAAAAAAGAATGCTACTTTTTTTGAGTTAGCGAAAGTTTGTAATCAGTTCATCGAACGTTGTCACTCCAATTTGAATAGCGCCTATTTGGAAGTGACTCGATTGGTGAGCTTAGCAGATGATAAGGAAAAACAAAGCCAAGCCTTTCGATTGATGGAGTTGGCTTTAGAAGAGCAGTTGCGCTTGAGCAGATCCCAGCAGCTGCTGGAAAAATTGAGTCTTGCTCGCACCATGTGGAAGGCCAATGTTTCTTTTCAAAATGCTCTAGAATATATGGTTTTGAGCTTAGAAAGTTAAGGAGTCAGAATGAATAAAAAAGAATTATTTGATGCTTTAGACGGCTTTTCTCAGAATTTGTTGGTCACCTTGGCTGAAGTCGAAGCCATCAAGAAAAATTTGAAACAAGTTATCGAAGAAAATACAGCTCTTCGCTTAGAAAATGATAAATTGAGAGAGCGTTTGGGGGAAGTCGAGAAGACCGCATCCGCAAAGTCACAATACCATGGCCGTGAAAATTTGCAACGAATTTACAATGATGGTTTTCATATTTGCACCTATTCCTACGGCCAACGCCGTGAGAACGATGAAGAGTGTATGTTTTGTGACGAGTTGTTATTTAGGGAGTAAGCATGCAGATCCAACGAAGTTTTAAAGGGGAAAAGAAAACTGGGGTGCTTTACCTGGTTCCAACACCGATCGGTAACCGGGAGGATATGAGTTACCGCATGGTCCAGACCTTAAAAGATGTGGACTTGATCGCAGCTGAGGATACCAGAAATACAGGCCTCTTGCTCAAGCATTTTGAGATTAGGACTCCCCAGACTAGCTTTCATGAGCATAATGCCCAGGAGAAAATTCCAGATCTGATCGCTCATTTAGAATCTGGAAAAGATTTGGCGCAGGTCTCAGATGCAGGACTCCCTAGTATCTCTGACCCTGGTCATGATTTGGTCAAGGCAGCGATTGAACGCGAGATTCCTGTCGTAGCTGTTCCTGGTCCAAGTGCAGGGATCACTGGCTTGATTGCCAGTGGCCTAGCACCCCAACCTCATATTTTTTATGGATTTCTACCTCGCAAAGAGGGGCAACAAAAAGCCTTTTTCCAAGAAAAAGTGGCCTATCCAGAGACGCAGATCTTTTACGAATCGCCCCATCGGGTGAAGGCGACCTTAGAGAATATGTTGGCTGTCTATGGGGATCGTCCGGTTGTCTTGGTTCGTGAATTGACCAAGATCTACGAAGAATATACTCGCGGCAGTATTTCTGAGTTAGTCGCATTTCTTGAAGAAAATCCCCTCAAAGGGGAGTGCCTCTTGATCGTCGAAGGAGCTAAGGAAGAAGTGCTAGACTTAGAAGAGGTTGACTTGATCCAAGAGATCGATACCTTGGTCCAAGAGGGGATGAAGAAGAATCAAGCAATCAAACAGGTCGCCAAACAATACGGCCTGCAAAAGAGTGAGCTTTATGCTCGTTATCATCAAGAGTAGGAAAGGTTGGAAGCAGGATGGAAATTAGAATGGCTTATCCAAATGAGATCCAGCGAATTATGGAAATCATCCAAGATGCTAAGGAAAGCCTGGCTCAAAGACAGGTCGATCAGTGGCAGGATGGTTATCCAGATGAAGAGATCATTTTTGAGGATATTCTAGAAAGTCGTGGTTATGTGGCCGTTGAAGATCAGGAAATCGTCGCCTATGCAGCGGTTCACAAGGGCAACGAAGCGGCCTATAATGAGATTTACGATGGTAAGTGGGAGCATGATAACTATATGTATGTTACCTTTCACCGCGTCGCTGTAGCTAAAGAAGCGGCTAGCAAAGGGGTGGCTCAGACCTTCCTTCAAGGTTTAATCGAAGGAGAAAAAGGGCCTGATTTCCGTTGCGATACGCATCCGGATAATCTGGTCATGCAACATTTGCTTGAAAAATTAGGCTACCATTATTGTGGAAAGGTCCCAATTGATGGCGTCCGTCTAGCTTATCAAAAAATCAAACGAAAAGCAGAAACCAGTTTGTTCCAAGTGGTCTCAGAAGAGGACCGCTGGGACCAAAGAGCAGAAGCGGCTTACAATGACACTCTATCTTAAACAATTCTATGAGAGCCCTATGGGACTTCTTTCGATCATTGTCAGTAAGGAAGGCCTTGTTGAGCTTGATTTTTATGATTCGAAAGAAGATGCGCCTGATCCTTTTGGGGCGCTGGAGCAGTTCCATCCCTACCATGAGAAGGTGAAGGAGTGGTTGGACCATTATTTTGCGGGAGATCCAATTCCCATCAGCTTTCCATTAGCGCCAAAAGGAACAGCCTTTCAAGAGCGGGTATGGCAGTTGTTGCGAGAGATCCCCTATGGTGAGACCAAGACCTATGGCCAGCTTGCCCAGGATCTTTCTTGTGGTTCAGCCCAGGCCGTAGGACAAGCTGTTGGGCGCAATCCCTTGACAATTCTAGTCCCTTGTCACCGCGTGATGGGAAAAAATGGAGAATTGACAGGCTATGCGTCTGGACTCGATCGTAAACGCTGGCTCTTACAACACGAAGGAATTACCTGGAAGGAGAAATGAAATCGATGTATACCTTTATTGAATATCCAAAATGTTCGACTTGTCGAAAGGCTAAATCAGAATTGGACGGTCTCCAATGTGAGTTTCAGAGCCAAAATATTGTAACCGAAACACCGACTAGTCAAGAATTACAGGACTGGATGGCAGCATCTGGCCTACCAATCAAGTCTTTCTTTAATACCAGCGGGATGAAATACCGGGAACTCGGCTTGAAAGATAAGGTAGATCAACTGACAATAGAAGAAGCAGCGGATCTTTTGGCTAGCGACGGTATGCTGATCAAGCGCCCCCTACTTGTCAAAGACGGAAAAGTGGTTCAAGTTGGCTACCGGAAACCCTACGCAGACTTAGATTTGTAAAAGAAAAGGGAGTTGGACTCCCTTTTCATTTTGAGTTGAAGATGATATAATCATACGAGTGAAATCAATGAAAGAGAGTCAAGCATGAGTATTTTAGAAGTGAAAAATTTGAGTCACGGTTTTGGGGACCGTGCGATTTTTGAGGATGTGTCTTTCCGTTTGCTAAAGGGAGAGCATATCGGTCTGGTCGGGGCCAATGGTGAAGGGAAATCGACCTTCATGAGCATCGTGACCGGTAAGATGCAGCCAGACGAAGGAAAGGTCGAGTGGTCTAAGTATGTGACCGCTGGTTACCTGGACCAACATTCGGTCTTAGAAGAAGGACAAACGGTGCGCGATGTCTTGCGGACAGCTTTTGATGAGTTGTTCACAGCAGAAGCTCGGATCAATGACCTCTATATGGCCATGGCAGAAGACGGAGCTGATGTCGATGCCCTCATGGAAGAGGTTGGAGAACTCCAAGAGCGTCTAGAAAGTCGTGATTTTTATACCTTGGATGCCAAGATCGATGAAGTGGCGCGTGCTCTTGGTGTCATGGATTTTGGGATGGAGACGGATGTGACCTCCTTGTCAGGTGGGCAACGGACCAAGGTCCTCTTGGCCAAACTCCTCCTTGAAAAACCAGATATCTTGCTACTAGATGAGCCGACCAACTACTTGGATGCGGAGCACATCGATTGGCTCAAACGCTACTTGCAGAATTATGAAAATGCCTTTGTCCTTATTTCCCACGATATTCCTTTCTTGAATGATGTAATCAACATCGTCTACCATGTGGAAAATCAACAGTTGACCCGCTATTCAGGAGATTACTACCAATTCCTTGAAGTCTATGAAATGAAGAAATCGCAATTGGAGGCGGCTTATGAGCGTCAGCAAAAAGAAATTGCTGATTTGAAAGATTTCGTAGCCCGTAATAAGGCGCGTGTGGCTACTCGGAATATGGCCATGTCTCGTCAGAAGAAGCTGGACAAGATGGAACTCATTGAACTGCAAAGTGAGAAACCAAAGCCCTCCTTTGACTTTAAAAATGCCCGTACTCCAGGACGCTTTATCTTCCAGGCCAAGGATCTCCAGATTGGGTATGACCGTCCTTTGACCAAGCCTTTGAACTTAACGTTTGAGCGCAATCAAAAGGTAGCCATCATCGGTGCCAACGGGATCGGGAAAACAACTCTCTTGAAGAGCTTACTAGGAATCATTCCACCGATCGCTGGAGAAGTAGAACGTGGAGATTACCTAGAACTTGGCTATTTCGAGCAAGAGGTCGAAGGAGGCAATCGTCAGACACCGCTAGAAGCAGTCTGGAATGCCTTTCCAGCTCTCAACCAAGCAGAAGTCCGTGCTGCGCTTGCCCGCTGTGGGTTGACCACCAAACATATCGAGAGCCAAATTCAGGTACTTTCTGGTGGGGAGCAAGCTAAGGTACGTTTCTGTCTCTTGATGAACCGTGAAAACAATGTCTTAGTACTAGACGAGCCGACCAACCACTTGGATTTGGATGCTAAAGATGAATTGAAACGGGCCCTGAAAGAGTACAAGGGATCGATCCTCATGGTTTGCCATGAACCAGACTTCTATGAAGGCTGGATGGACCAAATCTGGGACTTTAATGAATTAACGTAAACACAAAAAGAGAACCGTGCGGTTCTCTTTTCATTATTTTTTGAAATTATAGTCTTTTAAGATCTCGATTTTTTCAATCTTGATGTCTGTTTTGGGTTTGTCCTTATCA
>JBKXCY010000098.1:0-6114 GCA_046994005.1 Streptococcus sp. | reverse complement strand
GCTCCAGCTATTCAACCACATCACATCAAGATGCTAAGTCAAGTGCCTTTGGCGCGTGGTCTTGGTTCTTCTAGTTCTGTCATTGTCGCAGGAATTGAATTAGCCAACCAATTAGCTGATCTCAAGCTGTCAGATGCTGAGAAATTACGCATCGCGACCGAGATCGAAGGGCACCCGGATAACGTAGCACCAGCTATTTTTGGGAATTTAGTCATTGCCAGCTACATCGGTGAGGATGTCCAATATGTCACGGCTGACTTCCCAAGTTGTGACCTGGTCGCTTTTGTACCGAGCTACCAATTGAAGACCAGTGATAGTCGCAATGTTTTACCGAAAGAATGGTCTTATAAGGAAGCTGTTGCAGCTAGTAGTGTAGCCAATGTGGCCATCGCAGCTCTCCTCAAGGGAGATTTGCTGACGGCTGGTCGCTCCATCGAGTTAGATCACTTCCATGAGCGCTACCGTCAATCCTTGGTCAAAGAATTCCCTCAGGTAAAAGAAGTTGCGCATCAACACGATGCTTATGCCACTTACCTTTCTGGTGCAGGTCCAACGATCATGAACCTTTTGGCGCCAGAGCATACAGCAGCCTTTGTCGCAGCTCTCGAAGAACTCGAGCTAGATGGTCAGATTTTCCAACTTAAAATTGACACATTTGGCGTTCGTGTTGAGAAATAAACTTCAATGTAACACAAATGAAAGAAGGATGTATACGAATGTATATGTCCTTTTTGCTTCTCCTATGGTAGAATGGGAATTGTATGGGGAAAAGCTCAAGCTTTCCCGAAAATCTAGGGGGATATATGAAACCAGAATATTTATATAGCATTGCTACCGATCTTGGTTTGCAATTTGATGGTGAATCTCGTGTGATGTACGGGGAGCGTGAAGGCTTCTTGTTAGTCATCGAAGGAGCTCAAACCAAGAATGTATTTACCATTTCACTTAGTGTGAAACAAGGTTCCGAAGGAGACTTAATCGAAGACGGTGAGATTCTTTGGAACGAATTAAAAGAACAATCAAAAGCCATTAATGCCATTTCTTTTGATGGTTACTTGACCTCGATCGTCGTCAAGGGCGGAATGACCAAAGGAAAGGCTGTCGAAACTTTATGGACAGCTATCCAAGATATCGTTGATTTCTTGCTCAACCACCAATTTGTGCAAGTGAATGCGGAGACGGGTGAGGAAGAACCGATCGGCCTCTATCAAATCGGTGATGCGATCTTTTTAATCGATGATGCAACCTTTAAAGCCTACCAAGCCGAAGTGCAAGACACGGTGGAGGCTTATGAAGCGCGGGAAGAAAACTTCCTCTTAGGGATTGTAGGAGCCGTGATCGGTGTGATCATCGGTGGAGCAGTTGCCCTCTTAGTAGCGCGTCTCGGTTATGTGTCTGTTTTGGCAGGTGCAGCCCTTGGTTTTTGTACCATCAAGGGTTATGAGATTCTTGGTAAAAAATTGACTAAAAAAGGTGTGGTAGTTTCAGCAATTTTAATGGTCTTGACGGTCTTTTTGGTTAACCAATTAGATAATGTTTTGTTTTTCATGGATGAGTATGCGTTACCATTCGATGAAACTTGGGGTCTCTTCAACGAAGAGACATTTAAGGGGAATTTTCCAGAAAACTACTTCTTGAATCTAGGCTTGCTAGCTGTCTTCACCCTTGGTGGTGCTTGGATTTCGGTCAAATCAGCTCTGGATGGACAAAAGAATCGTGCCATTGCTCGTAAAATTGTATAGTGAATGATAAAAGGAAGGCCTGAATATTATAGGCCTTCTTTTGTTTTTTTAGGGTCGAAAAATAGTCAAAAATTTGGTATAATGGTTTGTATTTTATAGAGAGAGAACAGACAGAATGATGATTGAAAAAATGAATCAAATTCTTGAAGGGATTGATATCCGTTTTCAAGAACCTTTAAAACACTATACCTTCACAAAGGTAGGTGGGAATGCTGAATTTTTAGCCTTTCCCCGGAACCAATACGAATTAAAACGCATTGTCCAATTTGCAAACCAAGAACAAATTCCATGGATGGTTCTGGGCAATGCGTCCAACATCATTGTTCGCGATGGGGGCATACCGGGATTTGTCATTATGTTTGATCGCTTGCGAGATATCAGTGTGGATGGTTATGTGGTCGAAGCAGAAGCAGGTGCTAAACTCATCGACACCACCCATGTGGCTTTGCACCATAGTTTGAAAGGCTTCGAGTTTGCCAGTGGCATTCCAGGCAGTGTCGGTGGTGCTGTCTTTATGAATGCGGGAGCCTATGGAGGAGAGATCGCGCATGTCCTTGTATCCTGTAAGGTCTTGACCAAAGACGGGGAAATCGAAACTCTGTCAGTGAGTGAACTAGCTTTTGGCTACCGTCATTCTAAGATTCAAGAGACAGGTGCTGTCGTCATCTCTGCCAAATTTGCTTTGTCACCAGGCAATCACGAGGAGATCAAGCAGGAGATGGATCGGTTGACCCATCTTCGTCAGTTGAAACAACCCCTTGAATACCCTTCATGTGGATCTGTCTTTAAGCGTCCTGTTGGCCATTTTGCAGGTCAATTGATCAGCGAAGCAGGTCTAAAAGGCTATCGAATCGGTGGTGTGGAAGTGTCTGAAAAACACGCTGGCTTTATGATCAATGTGGAGAATGGAACAGCGAAAGATTATGAAGACTTGATCGCCCATGTGATTGAGTCAGTCGAAGCGCACTCAGGTGTCCGTCTAGAGCCAGAAGTTCGCATTATCGGTCAAAAATAAAGAGCCTACATGATAGGTTAGTACTAAGGTATCCGATTTACCTCAGAATGGAAAGGGGGTGAGTGCCTATCGATACCGTAAATAGGTGGGGCAGTCTTGTAAGTCCCCGAGAGGTATTGGTGGTCTGACAGGTTTTCCTGTCAGCCGCTGCATTTTCGTATGAGAAGCAGTTTGGTAATCGTAGTAAAGAAGGAATTTATGTGAATTGAAAAAACCAATTATTGAGTTTAAAAATGTTTCAAAGGTCTTTGAAGATAGCGGTACGGTTGTCCTAAAAGATATTAATTTTGAATTGGAAGAAGGGAAGTTCTATACCCTTCTTGGAGCATCTGGATCAGGAAAATCAACCATCCTGAATATCATCGCAGGTCTTTTGGATGCTAGTTCTGGAGATGTCTACCTTGATGGGGAACGGATCAATGATGTCCCTACCAACAAACGGGATGTCCACACCGTCTTTCAATCCTATGCCCTATTTCCACACATGACGGTCTTTGAAAATGTGGCTTTCCACCTTCGTTTGAAAAGGTGGACAAGGCTGAGATTGAACGCCGCGTTTCAAAGTCTTGAAAATGGTGCAATTGGGGATTTGAAAAACGTTCGATCCAAAAATTATCGGGTGGTCAACGCCAACGGGTAGCCATTGCACGAGCTATTATCAACGAACCGCGCGTGGTCCTTTTAGATGAGCCCTTGTCTGCACTTGATTTGAAACTTCGGACAGACATGCAGTATGAACTGCGGGAATTGCAACAACGCTTGGGCATTACCTTTGTCTTTGTGACCCACGACCAAGAAGAAGCCCTTGCCATGAGTGACTGGATCTTTGTCATGAATGAAGGAGAGATCGTCCAATCTGGTACACCGGTTGATATCTATGACGAACCGATCAACCACTTTGTAGCCACCTTTATCGGCGAGTCCAACATTCTAGATGGTCGCATGATCGAGGACTACTTGGTTGAGTTCAATGGCAAACGCTTTGAAGCCGTGGACGGTGGGATGCGTCCTAATGAACCAGTCGAAGTGGTCATTCGACCAGAAGACTTGCAAATTACTCTTCCTGAAGAGGGCAAACTCCAAGTCAAGGTGGATACCCAGCTCTTCCGTGGGGTACATTACGAGATTATCGCCTATGATGATTTGGAAAATGAGTGGATGATCCACTCCACTCGTAAGGCCATTGTGGGAGAAGTCATCGGGTTAGACTTTGAACCAGAAGACATCCACGTCATGCGTCTCAATGAAACCGAAGAAGAATTCGATGCGCGGATCGAAGAGTACGTTGAAGTGGAAGAGCAAGAAGCTGGTTTGATTAATGCTATTGAGGAGGAGAGAGATGAAGAAAACAACCTCTAATCTATTTATCCTCCCCTATTTCTTGTGGATTTTTCTCTTTGTCTTGGCTCCTGTTGTCATGATCATCTTTCAATCGTTTTTCAACGTTGAAGGGCAGTTTTCACTTGAAAACTACAAAGAGTTCTTTACTTCGCAAAATCTGACCTATTTAAAGATGAGCTTTAACTCTATCCTTTATGCCGGAATCGTCACCTTGGTGACGCTCTTGATCTCCTACCCGACTGCTTACTTTTTGACGCTGCTCAAACACCGGCAGTTGTGGTTGATGTTGATCGTCTTGCCAACCTGGGTCAATCTCTTGCTCAAGGCCTATGCCTTTATCGGAATCTTTGGTCAAGGTGGCTCCATCAATAGCTTTTTAAGCTTTCTCGGAGTCGCTCCCCAACAGATCCTCTTTACCGATTTCTCCTTTATCTTTGTAGCTAGCTACATCGAGTTGCCTTTCATGATCTTGCCGATCTTTAATGTCTTGGATGACTTAGATCCAAACTTGATCAATGCCAGCTATGATTTGGGAGCCAATCGTTGGGATACCTTCCGTCATGTGGTCTTCCCCTTGTCCATGAATGGAGTCCGTTCAGGTGTGCAGTCTGTCTTTATTCCTAGTCTGAGTCTCTTCATGTTGACACGGATGATCGGTGGAAACCGCGTCATTACCTTAGGGACTGCGATTGAACAGCACTTCCTGACAACACAAAACTGGGGAATGGGTTCTACCATTGGAGTTGTTCTGATCCTTGCTATGCTCTTAACCATGTGGGCAACGAGAGAAAGGAGAGAACGATGAAAAAAGTATCTCATTTCTATCTAGGTTTCGTCTTTCTGATTCTCTATCTTCCTATCTTCTATTTGATCTTTTATGCCTTCAATAAAGGGGGAGATATGAATGCTTTCACTGGCTTTACCATGGAGCATTTCAAAGAGTTGTTCGCAGATAGTCGCCTGATGCTGATCTTATCAGAGACTTTCCTTTTGGCCTTCTTGTCAGCCTTGATTGCGACGGTGATCGGAACCTTTGGAGCCATTTATATTTATCAATCTAAGAAGAAGTTAGAAGGACCTTTGCTCTCCATCAACAACATTCTTATGGTAGCTCCAGACGTTATGATCGGGGCCAGCTTCTTGATTCTTTTTACGACGGTGAAGTACCAGCTAGGTTTCTTATCAGTTCTAGCTAGTCACGTGGCCTTCTCGATTCCCATTGTGGTCTTGATGGTATTGCCGCGCCTTAAGGAAATGAACCGGGATATGGTCAATGCAGCCTATGACTTGGGAGCTACCCAAGTGCAAATGCTCAAAGAGATCATGTTGCCGTATCTGACACCAGCCATTATTGCGGGCTACTTTATGGCCTTTACCTATTCTCTTGATGACTTTGCCGTGACCTTCTTTGTAACCGGAAATGGTTTTACAACCTTGTCTGTAGAGATCTACTCACGTGCGCGTCAAGGGATTTCCCTCAGCATCAATGCCTTGTCCGCCCTTGTCTTTCTCTTTAGCGTGCTCTTGGTCATCGGTTATTACTTTATCACCCGTGAAAAGGAGGAAGCAGCATGAAAAAACTTTATTCATTCCTAACAGGAATTGTCATGGTGATCCTGATCCTCTGGGGAATTAGCCATCAGATCGAAGCGAGCATGAATACCAAGAACAGTGACAAGCTGGTCATCTACAACTGGGGAGATTATATCGATCCAGAATTGCTAACGGAATTCACAAAAGAGACAGGGATTCAAGTGCAATATGATACCTTTGATTCCAACGAAGCCATGTATACTAAGATCAAGCAAGGGGGAACCACCTACGATATTGCGATTCCTAGTGAATACATGATTGCCAAGATGATGGATGAGCATCTGGTTGAAAAGTTGGACCAATCCAAGATCAAAGGGATGGAAAATATCGATCCAAAACTCTTGAATCAATCGTTTGATCCGGGCAACCAATATTCCGTACCTTATTTCTGGGGCACCTTGGGGATCGTCTACAATACGAAGA
>JBKXCY010000097.1:0-6178 GCA_046994005.1 Streptococcus sp. | reverse complement strand
TTTTACATGCAAAAATATCAAAATTATATTGACAATAAGTTATTATAGTGATATTCTTACACTATAAACATTAGGAAAGATAAGGAGGTAATGAAAGTGGCTTTAAATCAGCTTTTTAGTAAAGATTTGGTATTTTGCTTGCACGCTGACAATCAGGAAGATCTTTTCAATCAAGTAGCAAATCTGCTCGAAAAGAGACAAATTGTTGCTTCAACCTATCGTTCTGCGTTGATTGAGCGTGAAAAGTCATTTCCTACTGGTTTAGACATGGAATTTCTTGGTAAGAACTTACCGAATGTAGCGATACCGCACACGGACATTGTTCATAATCTTACTGAGAATGTAGTAGTGGTTCGTTTGGATCAACCTGTGACTTTCCATAATATGATTGCTCCAGATAAGGAAGTAGAAGTTTCACTCTTATTCTTCATCATTAATAATTCCAGCTCTAGCCAAACCAATATTTTGGCCCAGCTAATGGGTTTCTTTACATCTAATGGTAATCTCGAAGCTTTATCAAAATTAGATAATGAAGATAAGCTCTATCAATACATTACGGAAAATATTTCCTAGTACATTCGTAAATATTTATAATGGAGGACATCCAAATGATTAAAATTTTAGCTGCCTGTGGTGCAGGCGTTAACTCTAGCCACCAAATCAAGAACGCGGTTGAAGAAGAATTGTCAAACCGTGGTTATGATGTACGTTGTGATGCTGTTATGGTTAAAGATGTGAATGAGGACTTGATTTCAGGTTATGATATCTTCACTCCAATCGCTGCAACTGATTTAGGATTTGATCCTGGTATTCCAGTGATCGAAGCAGGTCCAATTTTATTCCGTATTCCAGCAATGAGTGCGCCAGTCTTTGATAACATCGAAGCTGCCATTAAAGAACATGGATTAAGTTAATATTTTTTTAGACAGATTTGAAAGCGTTATCCAATTATAAAATTGGGAACCTTTATGCTGTAAATTACAAAAAATTCATAAATCGGGAGGATTTATTATGAATGACATTATTGTCTTTGCCAATAAATTTTTCAAACCCATCCTAGACATGGGTGCTCCGATCATCATGTTGATCGTCTTGACTTTATTGGCTCTCTTATTTGGAGTGAAATTCTCTAAAGCCCTTGAAGGTGGTATTAAACTTGCCATCGCCCTTACTGGTATTGGTGCCATTATCGGTATGCTTAATACGGCTTTCTCAGCATCCCTTGCAAAATTCGTTGAGAATACTGGTATTCAATTAAATATCACTGACGTTGGTTGGGCGCCTCTTGCGACCATTACTTGGGGGTCTGCCTGGACACTTTACTTCTTATTGATTATGTTGATCGTCAACGTTGTCATGCTTGCGATCAAGAAAACGGATACACTTGACGTCGATATCTTCGATATCTGGCACTTGTCTATCACTGGTCTTTTGATCAAATGGTATGCGGACAAGAATGGAGTGAGCGCAGGAGTTTCACTCTTTGTTGCAACTCTTGCAGTTGTCCTCGTAGGAATTATGAAAATCATCAACTCCGATTTGATGAAACCAACATTTGATGATTTGTTGAATGCACCAAGTTCATCACCAATGACATCAACTCACATGAACTACATGATGAACCCAATCATCATGGTCTTGGATAAGATTTTTGATAAAGTTCTTCCTGGTCTTGATAAATACGACTTTGACGCCGCTAAATTGAACAAGAAGATCGGTTTCTGGGGTTCTAAATTCTTTATCGGTTTCCTTCTTGGTATTGTCATCGGTATCATGGGTACTCCACATCCAGTAGCTGGTGTTGCTGATGCTAAAACTTGGGAATTGGTTGTTAAAGGTTGGTTGAGCCTTGGTTTGACTGCCGGTGTCAGCTTGGAATTGTTCTCATTGATCGGTTCTTGGTTCATCGCAGCGGTAGAACCATTGTCACAAGGTATTACAAACGTTGCTACAAAACGTCTTCAAGGACGTAAATTTAATATCGGTTTGGACTGGCCATTCATCGCTGGTCGTGCTGAAATCTGGGCTTGTGCCAACGTACTTGCACCAATCATGTTGATCGAAGCAGTGCTTCTTTCTAAAGTCGGAAATGGCATCTTGCCACTTGCAGGGATCATCGCAATGGGTGTGACTCCAGCTCTCTTGGTTGTGACACGTGGTAAATTGATCCGTATGATCATCTTCGGAAGCCTTCTCTTGCCACTCTTCCTTCTTTCAGGAACATTGATTGCACCATTTGCAACTCAATTGGCTAAGAGTGTTGATGCCTTCCCTAAAGGGGTAGCTTCTACTCAATTGATCACTCACTCAACTCTTGAAGGACCAGTTGAAAAATTACTCGGTTGGACAATCGGTAACGCAACATCTGGTGATATCAAATTGATCCTTGGTGTAGTTGTCTTCTTGGCCTTCTATATCGGAATCTTCGCTTGGTACAGAAAACAAATGATCAAACGGAACGAAGAATATGCTGCAAAAGCAAAATAATTTCTAATGAAATCTAAGGTTTCATAACAAATCACCATAGCTGATCGGCTATGGTGATTTTTCGTCTTCGAGTTTTTTTGATGGAAGTGAGGCCTGTTTTTTTCATTTCTCAGGCTTCTTTCAGTGTGATTTTTATGATATAATTATTAGATACTGTAATGAGGAAATGTGAATGAATATACAACAATTACGTTATGTCGTGGCCATTGCCAATAGTGGGACCTTTCGTGAGGCCGCTGAAAAGATGTATGTGAGTCAGCCAAGTTTATCGATTGCTGTACGTGATCTGGAAAAAGAACTAGGCTTTAAGATTTTTCGTAGGACCAGCTCAGGGACTTTTTTGACCCGTCGGGGAATGGAATTTTATGAAAAAGCGCAGGACGTGGTCAAAGGGTTTGATGTATTTCAAAATCAATATGCCAGTCCTGAAGAAGAGAAGAAAGAATTCTCAATTTCTGGTCAGCACTATGACTTCTTACCACCTTTGATGACGGAATTTTCGATCCGTTATCCGGAAAATAAAAACTTCCGCATCTTTGAGTCAACGACGGTCCAAATTTTGGATGAAGTGGCTCAAGGGCATAGTGAGTTGGGGATTATTTATCTCAACCGTCAAAATACCAAGGGAATTATGCAACGGGTCGATAAATTAGGACTTGAAGTGGTGGATTTGATTCCTTTTCAGACTCATATTTACCTTCGCAAAGGACATCCTCTGGCTAAGAAGAAAAAGCTGGTCATGGAAGATCTAGCTCAGCTACCAACCGTTCGTTTTACCCAAGAAAAAGATGAGTACCTCTATTATTCAGAGAACTTTGTCGATACCAGCTCGAGCTCCCAAATGTTCAACGTGACAGACCGGGCTACTTTGAATGGGATCTTGGAGCGAACAGATGCTTATGCGACAGGCTCTGGCTTTTTAGACAGTCAGTCAGTGAATGGTATTACCGTGATTCCTTTAGAAGACAACTTGGACAATAAAATGGTCTATGTCAAACGAGAAGAGATGGATCTCTCTCCTGTAGCAGAGAAGTTTGTCGAAGTCATGGTCGAATATTTTGATCAAAAGAGGTAAGTGATGAAAAGAAAAATAGGAATTCCTCTAGCCATTGTCCTCTTGGTGTTTGTAGATCAATGGGTTAAATGGTATGTGATGAAGCATATTCCACTGGGTGTCGTGAAATCCTTTGTCCCTCATGTGGTCAGTCTGACCTATCTTCAAAACACAGGTGCAGCCTTTTCGCTTCTTGAAAATCAGCAATGGTTCTTTACCCTCATCACTCTAGTCGTGATGGTGGGGGCCTTTTACTATCTTTATAAGCACCTCAAGGGGTCGCTTTGGATGGTGACGGGCTTGACCTTGGTGATTGCAGGTGGCTTGGGGAATTTTATCGATCGCCTGCGTCAGGGCTTTGTGGTCGATATGTTCCACCTGGATTTTATGAATTTTGCCATTTTTAATGTAGCAGATAGTTATTTGACAGTTGGAGTTTTCTTGCTCCTGATCCTGATGTTGAAAGAGGAAACGCATGGACATTAAAATTGAAGTAGCCGGTGCGCGACTGGATAAGGCTTTGGCGGATTTGACTCCCTTGTCACGAGCTGTAGCCAATGAGCAGATCAAAGAAGGAAAAGTTCTGGTCAATGGAACTGTGAAAAAGGCTAAGTATACGGTCAAAGAAGGGGACATCATCCAGTATGAAGTCCCAGAAGTGGAAGAGGTCAGCTATGAAGCAGAAGATCTGCCCTTAGACATCGTCTATGAGGACCAGGATGTCGTCGTCGTCAATAAACCCCAAGGCATGGTCGTTCACCCAAGTGCGGGCCATACCAGTGGGACCTTGGTCAATGCCCTTTTATACCATGTCAAAGACCTTTCAGGGATCAATGTGGAATTGCGTCCAGGAATCGTCCATCGGATCGATAAAGACACGTCAGGCCTCTTGATGGTCGCAAAAAATGACCAAGCTCATATCGCTTTGGCCGAGGAGTTGAAAGACAAAAAATCTCTCCGGAAGTATTGGGCCATTGTCCATGGAAATCTTCCCAATGATCGGGGTGTGATCGAGGCGCCTATCGGTCGCAGTGAAAAGGACCGGAAAAAACAAGCAGTGACAGCGAAAGGAAAACCAGCAGTGACCCGTTTTCAAGTCTTGGAACGCTTTGGGGATTACACGCTGGTAGAGTTGCAACTGGAGACCGGTCGCACCCACCAAATTCGGGTGCACATGGCCTATATCGGCCATCCAGTAGCTGGAGATCCTGCTTATGGTCCTAAGAAGACACTTAAAGGTCAAGGACAGTTTCTTCATGCGCGAACACTTGGCTTTACCCACCCTCGCACAGGAGAGACTTTGGAATTTACTGCAGAAGTGCCAGCGATCTTTGAGAAAACGCTGGAAGACCTTCGAAAAGGATAATGAAGATGGCTGAATGGAGATTCAGTCACTTTCATTACATACGAAATAAATAGTATTAGAAAGTATCATAGAGATGAAAGCAAAACGAATCGTCTTTAAAGTAGGGACCTCGTCTTTGACCAATCCAGACGGGAGCCTCTCTAGACAGAAGGTCAAGGTCATTACCCAGCAGTTGGCTCTCTTACACGAATCGGGCCATGAGTTGATCTTGGTCTCATCAGGGGCGGTTGCTGCTGGGTTTGGTGCCCTTGGTTTTAAGAAACGGCCGACTAAGGTGGCAGACAAGCAAGCCTCTGCGGCAGTTGGTCAAGGTTTATTGATGGAAGAATATACCTCTAATCTTCTTTTACGCAACATTGTTTCTGCACAAATTTTATTAACCCAGGATGACTTTGCGGATCAACGTCGCTATAAGAATGCCCACCAGGCCCTTTCTGTCTTACTCAACCGTGGGGCCATTCCGATTATCAATGAAAATGATACGGTTTCTATCGCTGAGCTAAAAGTTGGTGACAATGATACCTTGAGTGCGCAGGTTGCGGCCATGGCCCAGGCGGATCTTTTGGTGCTGTTGACGGATGTGGATGGCCTCTATACAGTCAATCCTTCTCAGGATCCAACAGCCAAGCGTTTGGAGCGGATTGATCACATTTCTCGCGAGATGATCGAGATGGCTGGAGGTGCGGGTAGTAGCAATGGAACTGGCGGAATGCTGACCAAACTCAAGGCAGCGACCCTGGCGACAGAGTCAGGGGTTCCCGTCTATATTTGCTCGTCTCTCAAGCCTGATACCTTGATCGAAGCGGCGCAAGAGCAAGCAGATGGCAGTTACTTCCTTGCAGAGGACAAGGGTTTAAAAACCCAGAAGCAATGGCTAGCCTTTTATGCAGAAAGTAAAGGAGCTCTTTGGGTGGATGCTGGAGCGGCTGAGGCCTTGTTGCAATACGGAAAGAGCTTATTAATTTCTGGTGTGACCAAGGCAGAAGGGGATTTTTCTTATCAAGACATCGTCAGCGTCTATCATCAAGAGTCAGGACAATTACTAGGGAAAGGGAAAGTTCGTCTCGGACAGTCGGCTGTACGCGATATGCTCCAATCTAAAAAAGCCAAGGGAATCCTGATCCACCGGGATGATTGGATCTCGGTAACTCCTGAGATTGACCTACTCTTTACAGAATTCTAGAGGAAAACGTATGGGAACAACACAAGAACAATTAAGCTTAGCGAGATCAGCTAAGAAGAGTATCAATACAGCCAGCACAGCTCTTAAA
>JBKXCY010000096.1:0-6253 GCA_046994005.1 Streptococcus sp. | reverse complement strand
AGTCTTGCCAATCCTATCGATTGTGGTCTGTCTGTCCTTTATGACCCAGTATTCTCTATCGACCTGGCTGGCCTTTGGAGTTGCTCTCTTGATTGGGATAGGAATTTATTTTGGCTATGGGTATCGCCATTCAGAAGAAAATCAATAAAAGATGAAAGCTAGAGTAGAAGAACTCTGGCTTTTTGTATAGGGAAAGCTCTTTTTTTGGTATAATAAAGGGAGAAAGTTAAATAGATAACAAAGGAGAACACCATGACATTTGAAGAGATTTTACCAGGATTAAAAGCCAAGAAAAAATATGTACGAACAGGATGGGGTGGAGCAGAAAACTATGTCCAATTGTTTGATACCATCGAGCAAAATGGAGTGGCTCTGGAAGTGACACCTTATTTCCTCATTAACGTGTCTGGTGAAGGCGAAGGCTTTTCCATGTGGAGTCCAACTCCCTGTGATGTTCTAGCGACAGATTGGGTGGAAGTACATGACTAAACGGGTCTTGATTACAGGCGTGAGCTCCGGGATTGGTCTGGCGCAAGCTCGTTTGTTTTTAGAAAAGGGCTATCAGGTTTATGGAGTGGACCAAGGAGCAGATCCTCAGTTGCCAGGCGATTTTCACTTCTTACAGCGAGACTTAACCTTGGATTTGACACCAATCTTCGACTGGTGTCCTGAGGTAGATGTCTTGTGCAATACAGCGGGAGTATTGGATGACTACAAGCCACTTCTTGAGCAAAGCGCTCAGGAGATTCAGGAGATCTTTGAGATCAACTATGTGACTCCGGTAGAGCTGACACGGCATTATCTGACTCAAATGTTGGAGAAGAGGCAAGGAATCATCATCAATATGTGCTCCATTGCTTCTAGCCTAGCAGGAGGTGGCGGTCACGCTTATACTTCCTCCAAGCATGCTCTAGCAGGCTTTACCAAACAGCTGGCCCTGGATTATGCAGAATCTGGCATTCAAGTCTTTGGCATCGCGCCAGGAGCCGTCAAAACAGGCATGACCGCAGCGGACTTTGAACCAGGTGGATTGGCTGACTGGGTAGCCAGTGAGACACCCATCAAGCGCTGGATTGAACCAGAGGAAGTAGCAGAAGTCAGTCTCTTTTTGGCTAACGGGAAGGCGTCTGCCATGCAAGGGCAAATCCTGACCATTGATGGTGGATGGAGTTTGAAGTAGGGAAATGAAAAAGCAGGAGCTAAAATCTTACTAAGAAATGTAATTGTTTTTTCCTTAAAAACACAGGGATAATAACAATTATGAAGATAACTGAGGGTAAGTTCAGAAGAACTTTTTGAATGGGCTCTACCTGAAACCTTAAGAGATTGTTTTAGAAGAAACGAATAGTACAATTGATTTGCTAAGTTATTGTGGAATGAAGGTGAAATCATGATTAAATTAGTAAATGTTACTAAATGTTTTAGTGATGGATCGAATGTCAGATACATTTTCAAAAATTGTAATTTTGAATTTAAAAAAGGTAGCACGACTGCAATAGTTGGCCGTTCTGGATTAGGAAAAACTACTCTTGTTAAATTAATATTAGGGATTACCAGTTTAAATGAGGGGGATATCTTAGTCTGTGGTAGTTCCATTTTAGATATGAAAAATTTGAGTAAGGTAAGGCGTAGGAATATTGGCTGTGTCTTCCAAAACTTTAATTTGATTTCAGGTTTCACGGTGAAAGAGAATATTCTACTTCCAAGATATTTTTTTGAAAATGGAGAGAATAACATTAACGAAATTTGTAACACTCTAGGTCTTTCAAAGGAAATGTTAAGCAAGAGTATTGATAAGATTAGTGGAGGTGAAAAACAAAGAGTTGCCTTGGCAAGAGCTCTTATTAATAATCCAGAAATATTGATAGCAGATGAACCTACTGGTAATTTAGACGCTGCTAACGAACAAAATATAATAGAATTGTTGAAGCGGATCAATGAGGAGTTAGGTATCACGATTATAACAGTAACTCATAGTGATAAGGTGGCCAATAGTATGCAGTCTATTTGCACAGTTGTTGATGGCAAAATTGAGTACGTAAGGAGATGATAAAATGAATCATTCCATATTATTCATTGCTAAAAGAGATTTAGAAGTTAACAAACGAAGATATAGATTAGTTCGACTGTCAATAGCGATCTCTGTTTTGCTAATTGTTTTAGTGATGCTCATTTCTAATTCTTTCTATAATAAAATGATTAATGAAATGACTGTAGCAAATAAAAATGTTGTTACTGTTGCCTTTGGTAATAAAGAAAATTCTCTGAATTATAAAGCTTTGCCTTTATTTTCTAATGAAGATATTGATCGAGTAAAAAAAATAGATGAAGTAAAAAATATTACTGGTGTAAAACTATTATTTACGGATGATATCAAATTCCAAAATGGTAAGACATCGGTTTCCAATACTATCCATTGTCTAGAAGAAAAGTATTTAAAAAACCTGAATATTAGAATTGCTGAAGGGAAATTTCCAGAGAAGGACAATGAAATATTAATCGGAGATTCCGTACACAAGGCTACATCAATGAATGTCGGAGATACGGTGACTATTAAGATTGATAATCATTATGAAAAGTTTGTAATTTCTGGCATTATAGACAAGCAAGAAGCGCAGTTATTTTCTACCTTGCCAACAGAAATAAATCAAATGATGGCAATCAATGTAAAAAGTAGTAGCGTTTCATCAAATAAGTATTACTATCTGAATGCTACTGTAAAAAATGGAACCGATTTAAATGAAGTAGCAAATAAGATAGAAAAGAATGTTTTAAAAAATGAAAATTTAAAACAATCTTTATCAGGAACAGGATTAGATGTTGTTGTAGCAACACAACAGGATGTTATCAATATGCTATCCAGATGGTTTTCCTACATCGACCTTTTTATCCTCTTAATCATAGTTCTTATCTCTATTGTAGCGATTATTAATATCATCAATATTCTTGCCATTACCATTCAGGAGAATCATAAACAGATCGCAACTTTTAAAATCATCGGTGCATCTGATCGACAGATAAAAAGAATATATTTATTTGAAAGCTTCATGATGGGAGTACGAGGTACAAGCGCGGGATTGGTGATAGGAATTGCTATTTCTTATTTGATCATCTTTTTGAGTGGATTGCCACTAGATATTGAACTTAGCAGATTGTTGTTCCCGGTATTAATAGGGATACTTACTTCAGTTTTTGCAGGATTATTGGTATCTAGAAAAATTACTAAAATTGATATTGAAAAAGTATTAAATCAATAGAGAAGAAATGATTAGGGTCAATAAGAGATGGTGTTGCAAAAAGAATAGCTATACTGGTTTCACTATCGACTGAGCTTTGAATGAAAGTAGGAGGATTTGATGGAAATCAAAAATCACTTTGGTGTCTACGGAGTCTGTCTTCAAGAGGGGAAACTACTCTGCATTGAAAAAACAAGAGGCCCTTATCAGCATCGTTTTGATCTACCGGGTGGTAGCCAGGAACTAGGGGAGGGACTGACCGAAACACTCAAGCGAGAAGTTCTGGAAGAGACGGGCTATACGATTAGCAGATACGCTAATCCTAGGATGTATGACGTGATGGTTCAAGAAGAAGGGAAAGACTTCGCAGTGCATCATATCATGGCCTTTTATGATATCGTACTCGATTTCGAGAGCTCTCAACAATCCCTTCCTCAGGAGGTTCTTGATGGAAGCAATGATTCAGCCAATGCCATTTGGTTGAATGTGGAAGAAATTACTGCAGACAATGCTTCTCCCTTAGTATTGAAGGTAAAGGCAGAGTTAGAAGGATTTCCAGAATTAGAACTGATAAGCTATAGAAATTGGAAGGTAAAATAGAGGGAGAATGGAACTATTTAAAACATGGAAGAAATATATGGTTCTCTATGGTCTTAAATCTCAAATTGGAACTGTTTATCGAAACAGTGATAGGACAACGAGCTTTTATGATATTGGGAATTTTCTATACCTAGCAGGGGAGTTGGATCCCAGATTTTGGGAAGACTTTGTTAGGCAATATGGTTTAGATTATAAGATTATTATTTCAGAAGACACTAAGTGGCAAGATTTTCTGCATCGGCAAGTGGGGTTAATTTCTTTTACTCGCTATTCTTTTAAGGATAAGGCAAATTTTCAAGTTGAATTTCTAAATGATCTAGTTACTCATTTAGAGGAAGGTTACAATATTGTACCTATTGACAATCGTATTTATAACTATCTTTCTGAGGAAGAATGGTCACAAGATTTACAGGGGGATTTTGAGTCCTACCAGGATTTTGCTTTAAAAGGTGGATTTGGCTTTGTTATTCTTAAAAATAATGAACTGATTGCTGGGATTTCCTCAGGGTTAGTTTACCACGGAGCAGTTGAAGTGGAAGTTGCAACTAGACCAGACAAACAAGGAAAGGGATTTGCTAAAAAACTTGGTGCTGCAATGATTCTAGAGAGTTTAAATAGAGATATATTTCCACTTTGGGATGCTCATAACGAGGCTTCCAAAAAAGTAGCAGAATTTTTAGGATATGAGTTAGTTGAACCTTATGAAGCTTTTGAACTAGAGGAAAGTGTCGTATAATGATATCTGATATTGTATATTTTAAGACGAGGTGAATGAACATGCAAAATCAACTAGCTCTTAGTGGCGAAAAAATTGTTGAAAAAGTTTATCCCCATTTATTACACCACGTCGGCTTGATTCGTGGGGAATACTTGTTGAGAGAACTAAACCAAAACATACTATTACCAAATTGTCAGCAATTTGTGAAAGATTATCTAGACACCATTTGTCATTTATACTCAGATGAAGAAGTCTGGTATCGCTTTTCAGAGTTAACAAATGCAGAAGCAAATATTCTAGACGGGACTAAAGAGTATTTTGACGAACGCCACCCCTTATTTGGATACAGAGGTATCAGGCGTTTGTTGGCGTGTCCAGATGAATTTCAGGCTGAGACAAATGTTGTTACAGAAGTTTTTCAAACCAATCCCAATCTGTCTGTTATTTTTCCTTTTGTCAATGATGCTGAACAGTTAAAACAAGCTATTAGAGTATTGCGTCAGTATGGTTTTACCGGGAAAGTCGGCACGATGATTGAATTACCGTCAGCGTATTTTGACTTAGACAGGATACTGGAAACAGGTATTTCAAAGATTGTAGTTGGAATGAATGATTTGACTTCTTTTGTTTTTGCCACTGTGAGAAACAGTCAATGGCATGATATGGAAAGTCCCATTATGTTAGAAATGCTGAGACAGATGCAGGATAAAGCAAGGATGAAAAAGATAGATTTCGCTGTAGCAGGCTATCTGAATACTTCTTTCATACAAAAAATGAATCAGATCGGTATCGAATGTATTCTCCATTACAGCTCTATTCCAGAGATTTTTGATTTAGAAATTGACCATCCAGACCATCTTAAACACATAAAAGAAGAAAGTAAAAAATTACAAAGGAGCAACCCATGACACCTCAAGAAATGTGGAATAAATACAAGCAAATTAACCCCTCTATCGGAGATGAGATAGATGCCTGGGCTTTTGGAGTGGAACCAGACCTTTTAGCAGATTTGGTGCTTAAAGGCGAAAAAACGGCAACCGCCTCTGCCTACGACCTTTACGCACTAGAGGACGAACCCCTTCCCCAAGAAGGGTCCTTTGATGTTGTTTTAGACAGTCAAGATCAAGCTGTCTGCATTATCGAAATTACCAAGGTTTCTGTTCAGCCCTTCCATCAAGTGTCAGCTGATCATGCCTTCAAAGAAGGGGAAGGTGACAAATCCCTCGCCTATTGGCGTCAGGTTCATGAGGAATTTTTCACGGAGTGGCTGGAGGAAGCAGGTCTGGCTTTTACACCTGACAGCAAGGTGGTTTTAGAAGAATTTCGCAAGGTTTATCCATTATAAAACACGCTCTCCATTTAGAAAATCAGAAAAGAGAATAACTGTTTTCTATCAAACAATACCTAGTGATTGTGTCAAGCTAAAAATACTGCCCAGTTCTTAGAACTATTAAAAGATTTTTTGAGACTTTCCGCTGTGAGAAAAGCGCTTGAAACCTAAAAGTTTCAAGCGCTCGGGAGTTTTGAAACTTTAGGTTCAAAACTAAATCATGGAACTTCGAAGAAGTTCGCTGATGTCCGTACTCACCCAAGGAAAGTCTCAACGAAGATTTGATCTTAATCTGACTCTCCTTCTAGGAGAGTTTTTTGGTTTGGGTCTTATTTTCCAAAAGGGCTAAAAAATGGTATAATGTAAGCG
>JBKXCY010000095.1:0-6265 GCA_046994005.1 Streptococcus sp. | reverse complement strand
AGCTTGTAGTTTAGTTCCGTATTTTTCAGCCAGGTAGTTACGATAATGGCGTTCAAATTCATTTTCCAGTTGGGCAACTTGGATTTCTTGGGCGTTGATACGAGGAGGCATGGACAAGGGCCAGAGAAGTTCATCTTTACTGATGGAACGTCCAGCTACATCGGTAATGGCTCCAAGAAATCGACGAGCCTCAGTGGTAGATTTAGCAACTGGTGTGATGAGTTCCATCTGAAACTCACAAAAATCTGTTTGAATATAAGGGTGGAAACTTCGAGCTCCTAGCCATGAAGGGTGAGGCGTATGTGCTAATTTTCCCTGTCTATCGACACGAAGACTTTCGCGTTCAATTCCAAAGTTAGCTTGAAGGATAGGGCTAGTAGGCTCCAGCTTTTGAAGCAGTTGATTTATAGTCATAGAGTCACCTTTTCATCTAATGTTAGTGATAGTCTATTATAAATAGGAGAAGAAAACAACTTTCCGCTACGGTTAAGGGGAATTTCCGAATGTTTCAGATAAGAATTCTTAAAACCAATTGTTTTTTAGCTCTATTATATGCAAAAATTGTAAAATACCCACTGATTTTTATGTAAAATGTTATTTCTCTTGGAATTTAAATCAAATTAGCCTATACTAATGACGTATATATGAGAACGAAAGAATCCCTAGGGTCGGCACTGCACCCATAAAATGAGACACAAGAAAACACTCCTGTTGAATTCTGGTAAACTAGAAACAGGGGTGTTTTGTTATGGTCAAAAAGCATATTCAGTAGAAACTAAGCTAGCCTGTATCGAAATGAAGAAGGCAGGCAAATCAAATAAAGTTATCATGGATACCCTCAGCATCAAAAATGCTAGTCAGGCCAAGACCTGGTAGCGATGGTATCAGAATGATGAATTGTACCGTTTCCAACAACCCGTGGGGAAACAATATACTTATGGTAATGGGATGAAACAGTTATCTGAAGTGGAACAGTTACGTTTGCAGGTAGAATTACTAAAAAAGTATCAGAACTTGATAAGAGAATCGACAAAGTAAGTCTTATCAAGCTAGTAGAAGAGTATAAGAAAACGTGCCCTGTATCGATTATTTTAGAATGTTTCGGCGTCAAACGCTCCACCTTTATCGCTGGAAACAGGAGTGTAAGAATTCTCAGAAAAGAGGCGAAATAGCAGATAATGGCTGTATCGAATGGTTTCACTCTGTTCTCAAGTCTGAAACCTTCTATCTCCATAAGTGGAGAAACATAACTGAAGATAGTCTAACAGATATTGTCAAAAATTACATCATATTTTATCCTGATAATTATGTATCACCATTGAAATAGCCTGCGTGGAACTTGTTTAGACACCGTTAGTTGTGGACAAGTTTCTTTTTTTATTTTAGGTGCACTAGATGAATCTCTCCCAAAATGTGTTGAAAATATAAATAGAACTCTGGCTTTCTCCTAATGCAAGTACGGGAAGAGTTGAAAAACGCTAACCTGGAATCTCTCCTCTAGCTATTCCACCTATTTCATGCTAGAATAAAGAAAAACACATTTGGAGGCATTATGAATCAGACAGTGACTTATTTGCAGGAATTGACAGCCATTCCTTCACCGACCGGTTTTACACGTGAGATCGCAGACTATTTGGTCAAAACCATTGAAGGCTTTGGGTATGAAGTGACTCGGACTGCTAAGGGAGGCGTGAATGTGACCGTTCCTGGTGTGATCACAGACAAGCAACGCTATGTCACAGCCCATGTGGATACCTTGGGAGCTATTGTCCGCGCGGTGAAAGCAGATGGTAGACTCAAGCTAGACCGTATCGGTGGTTTCCCTTGGAATATGATTGAAGGGGAAAATTGTACAGTCCATGTGGCTAATACCGGAAAGACCCATTCGGGGACAATTTTGGTCCATCAGACTTCTTGCCATGTCTACAAGGATGCAGGAACTGTCGAGCGGACCCAGGACAATATGGAAGTCCGTCTGGATGAAAAAGTGACCAATGAAAAAGAAACCCGTGCCCTTGGCATTGAAGTAGGTGATTTTGTCAGCTTTGATCCACGGACCATTGTGACTGATACTGGCTTTATCAAATCTCGTCACTTAGATGACAAGGTGAGTGCGGCGATTCTCTTGAATCTTCTGCGCGTGTATAAGGAAGAACAGATCCAATTGCCAGTAACGACCACCTTTGCCTTTTCAGTCTTTGAAGAAGTGGGGCATGGAGCTAATTCTAGTATCCCGGCTGAAGTAGTAGAGTACTTGGCAGTGGATATGGGGGCTATGGGAGATGACCAAGCGACGGATGAATACACGGTATCCATCTGTGTCAAAGACGCTTCAGGACCGTATCACTACGAATTCCGTCAGCACTTGGTAGCCTTGGCAAAAGCCCAAGAAATCCCTTATAAGTTGGATATCTATCCTTTCTATGGATCAGATGCCTCTGCAGCCATGAGTGCTGGAGCAGAAGTCAAACACGCTCTTCTCGGGGCAGGAATCGAATCTAGCCACTCATATGAGCGGACCCACTTGGATTCTGTAGTCGCAACAGAGCGCATGGTCGATGCCTACCTCAAGAGCGAATTAGTAGATTAAAAATAACAACTATATTACGTAGTGGTTTAGACTGAAGAGAGAGTTGTTTTAGAAACTTTCCTTAGGTGAGTACGGACGTCAGCGAACTTCTACGAAGTTCCATGACTTAGTTTTGAACCTAATGTTTCAAAACTCCCGAGTGCCTGAAACAAATGTGTTTCAGGCACCTATCTCACAGCGGAAAGTTTCGTTATACTTTTGTTTGGGTCTAAAATCAATTATTTCAATTATTATAAATCGCTATGTCACTTGATTTTAAAAGGATTTGATTCTATTCAGAACTACTCTCCGGAGTAGTTTTTTTCATAAACTAAAATTTTCTGAAAATTCCTTTTCTTCTGAAAATCTTTGTGGTATAATCTTAAAATAAACTTAAAATTTCTTAAGGAGTTTTACATGAAAAAAAGAAATGTCATTGCACTTGCGGGAGTTGCCCTCCTTTCAGCAGGTATCCTAGCAGCTTGTTCTGGAGGTTCTAAATCATCTAGCTCAAGCAACGGCCAAAAATTCTCATATGTCTATGAGACGGAACCTGAAAACTTGAACTATATCACATCTGGTAAAGCAGCAACCCACGATATCACAGGAAACTTGATTGATGGTTTGTTTGAAAATGACAAGTACGGAAATTTGGTCCCTTCTCTTGCAAAAGATTGGACAGTTTCGCAAGATGGCTTGACTTATACTTATAAACTTCGTGATGATGCTAAATGGTATGATTCAGAAGGCGAAGAGTATGCGGATGTCACTGCTAAAGATTTCGTCACAGGGATCAAATATGCGGCTGATAACAAATCAGAAATGCTCTACATCATCCAAGATTCTATCAAAGGCTTGAATGACTACGTCAGCGGTAAAAATAAAGATTTCTCAGCTGTAGGAGTAAAAGCAGTTGATGATCATACCCTTCAAATCACTTTGAACCAACCAGAATCTTACTGGAACTCTAAATTGACTCTTGGGATCACTTTCCCTGTCAACGAAAAATTCGTGAAATCAAAAGGGGATAAATTCGCTCAAGCAAGTGACACCAGCTCCCTTCTTTACAATGGTCCTTACATCTTGAAGAGCTTTACTTCAAAATCTTCTATCGAAATGACCAAGAATGAAAACTACTGGGATAAAGACAAGGTCTACATCTCAGATGTGAAATTGGAATTCTACGATGGACAAGACCAAAGTAAATTGGCTAAATCATTCGGTGAAAATGCTCTTAGCTTGGCCAAACTCTTCCCAACTGGATCTGGTTACTCAGAGCAAGCCAAAGAATTCAAAGACGAAATCACCTACACTCCTCAAGATGCTGCTTCTTATGTTATTGGTACCAACATCGACCGTCAATCTTACAAACACACAGCTAAGAAGACCGATGAAGAAAAACAATCTACTAAGAAAGCTCTCTTGAACAAGGACTTCCGTCAAGCGATCAGCTTTGCCTTCAACCGTGAAGCGTATGCTGCTCAATTGAACGGAAAAGACGGAGCAAGCAAGATCATCCGTAACCTCTACATTCCACCAACATTTGTCCAAGCTAATGGCAAGACCTTTGGTGAAATGGTGAAAACTCAATTGGATACCTACGGAGATGAGTGGAAATCTACTAAACTAGACGATGGTCAAAATGGTCTCTTCGATGCTAAGAAAGCGAAGGAAGAGTTTGCAAAAGCGAAGACTGCCTTGGAAGCAGAAGGTGTGAAATTCCCAATTCACATCGATATGCCTGTGGACCAAACCACACCATCAAGAGTTCAACGGGTACAATCCTTCAAACAATCTGTTGAAGAAGCACTTGGTAAAGAAAATATCGTCATCGATATCCAAATGCTTTCGAAAGAAGACCTTCAAAATGTGACCCTCTTTGCGCCAAATGCGGCTGGCGAAGACTGGGATCTCTCTGATAATGTTGGATGGAGCCCTGACTACCAAGACCCATCAACTTACATGGATATCTTGAAAGCTTCATCTGGTGAAAATACTAAGACTTTCCTTGGATTTGACCCAAGTGAAAACAATGAGGCAGCTAAAAAAGTTGGTCTGTACGACTTTGAAAAGATGATCAAAGATGCTGGTGCAGAAACACAAGACGTCAACAAACGCTATGAAAAATATGCGGCAGCGCAAGCTTGGTTGACAGATAGTGCCCTTGTTATGCCAACTTCTTCATCAACTGGACGTCCATTCTTGACACGTATCGAACCATTCTCAGCTCCATTTGCATGGACTGGTGGTAAAGGAAAAGACCATGTGATCTACAAAGGAATGAAACTCCAAGATAAAGCTGTGACAACTGCTGACTACAACAAAGCCCTTGAAAAATGGCAAAAAGAACAAGCAGAGTCAAATAAAAAAGCACAAGAAGATCTTAAGAAACACGTTAAATAAGGATCGATAACCGAGGCTGATGCCTCGGTTTTTTTGTGGATAAGATGAATATCTGTTTGATATTAAAACGCTTACATAGTATAATGGGAGTATTGATTACAAAAAGTTAGGAGACTGACATGAAAAAGAAAACAATGGTTTCCATTGTCGCATCGGGCTTACTGATCGCGCCAATGGTTTTGCACCAAGTAGCAGCAGCAGATGAGCAGACAGAAGAGTTAGCACCATCGACAGAAGTGGTCCATGCTCCATCTACTGAAGCAACACCGACAGTTAGTGACGCAAGCACTGCCGCTAGTGAAGAAGGGACAAACTCAAGTGAGGCATCGCTGGATCGGGCAGCAGGTGCCAATCAAGTAGCTCATACAAGAGAAGCCCACACAGCACCAAGTGATCCAACTGTTCCAGTAGTAACAAACAGGGAAGCTGCACCTCAATCCACTCCTACTTCAGAAGCACCGGCAACAAGTCAGGATTTGGCAAAAGTCACAGGTTCGACCCTTGCAAGTGATCAGACCTCTAAAGAGTTGACAGTTCAAGATGCTGTTAGTGGCTTGCTTCAATGGGCAACAACGGATCCAAGCCAATTAGGCCAAAGCCAAGCAGATCGGGAACGCTTTGCCAAGAGTTTAGGTTTGATTGAAACATCAGAAGATCTGACTCGTAAGGTCAGTCAGCCAGAATTGGCCAAGATGTACGAAACAGCTAAGAAACTCTATGATGCCTACCGGGCCGAAAAGAAAAGCCCTCTCTTTTTAAATGGTCGTGCCCAGCCTATTTTCCCTTATACGACGGGAGAAAAAGCAGACGAAGACTACAAATATGAGGACAGCCAAATTGTCCGCTTCCCAGTCTATGTTGAAACAGACTATGACACCGATGCAGATGGCAAGCCTGACTTAGTCAAAGCCATTGTTCAATTACCTAAGGCGGTCGCTCAAGGTGATTTTAAGGCAGCAACCATTCTAGAAGCGCGTCCTTACGTAGCGGGGACGCTCGATGAAAACTACGTGACCCTTGAAAGTCTGGGGCTTCCGACAGATGGCAGCTACGACATGAAGAGACTGCACAGCCAACCTGCAAAGAGACAGCCAGTTGGCAGTGAGACGACAGTAGAAGCAGCGAAAAAAGCCAAAGCATCGGATTGGTACTACTACAGTCCCTACGAGTATATCTATGACTACGAAGATCTCAACTGGTACGACTATTTCTTGGTCAGAGGCTATGCCTTTATCTCAAGCGCTGGACTTGGTACCAAGGGATCAGAAGGATTTAACACAACGGGATCTGATC
>JBKXCY010000094.1:0-6311 GCA_046994005.1 Streptococcus sp. | reverse complement strand
TGACAAGCTAAGCAATAAAAAGGTCCTGCTGTCACAGGCGGAATCTCCTCCATACAATTCCACCGCTCTTGATTTTTATCCATGGCAATAAACATAGCCCCACCTCCTCACTTATACCATTCGAAAAAAAATAAGAAAAAGGCTGGAAATTTCCAACCCTTTTTTGCTATTATTCGTCAGAATCTGAATCTGAATCATCACTAGAATCATCAGCGACAGGAGATTTACTCAATTCTTTCTGCATATCTTTCATTTCTTTACGAGTACTTTCCAACTCTTCTCGAGCATCTTTCAAGCTTTCGATCAAAGCTTCACGCTTTTCTTTAGGAACGACTGTGCTATCTGAACCGATGCTTTCCAAGCCTTCATTAAAGATATCTTTTTGGTTTTCCAATTCTTGCTTCAAAGCACTAATCGTTGCATCGTATTGTTCTTTTGCAGAACCTGTCACAGAAGTGCCTGCTTCTTCAGTAATAGAAACAGATTGATCCATTAATTTTGCAAACAACTTTTTGAAGTCTCCAACTGTTTTAGCCTTGCTGATTTCAGCATCTGTTAAGAGACTAGAAGATGAAGACTCTTCTGAATCTGTTGAAGTATCCTTACTTTTTGAAGTGTTGTCAGATTTGCTCGTCACTTTTGTAGTTGATTGACTATTTGAAGTTTCCTTCTTTGTGTCTTGTTTGTTTGAACAAGCAGCTAGGGAAACAATCGTCAAAAGAGCAACTGTCGATAAGATCATTTTTTTCATAAAATGGTCTCCTTTATATTTATTTTACCTCATTCTACCATCGAATACTTTGATTGTCAAATTAATCACTAGTTCTTAATAATAGCAAAAAAGTTGGACAAAACACTGTGAAATCAGTGTTTCTGTCCAACTCCTCGATGATTAGTCATACAATTGTAACAATTTCATTAGTCTGCTTTGCCACCAAAAAGGCCGTGAGCCTTCCCTTGGGGCATTTTTAAGGCAAAACTCAGCAAAAAGACGATCCCTACAACCCCTGCTAAAAAGAAACTCATGACTTGGTAACCACCTCTTTCAATACAGAGGGCTGCGAGAGGTTGTAAAAGAATGGTTCCTAAATAACGAGCTCCTTGGACAATGGCCATGGCAAGAACCAAGTCTTTACCATTCACCTGTTGGGCAATAAACCGTAAGGAGACCATAATCAAAACCATCCCGGTTGTATGCTTGGCTAAAAGAGTCAAAAGCACTTTTAAGAAGACAGGACTTGGAAGAGCGTAGACGGCATATTGAGCAAAAATAATTCCGATTGGAAGAGCGATCAAAACCCGTAAAGGCCAGTGGTCCATGAATCGATCAGAGAAAAAGATCAAGGGAGCTTCCACTACGACTGAGATAGCTACAACCGTAGAGGCAATATGGACTGGTAGACCACTATCCATGAGCAACTCAGGAATATAGGTATGACCAATATTTCCAACCCCTGAAGCCAACCCAATCAACACAATAAAGAAGAGATAAGGTCCATTTTGAAGAAGAGGACGAATAGAGACCGGCTCTTTAACCTTTTCTTCTGTTTTCTCTCTTGTCTTCATCCGAACCGCACTTAGGCAGAAGAGACTCAATACAATGGTGATCAAAACCGTATAATAGACAGCTTGGGGGCTAAACTGATGATAGACCCAGCCGGCTATTTGGACACCGACCGAGTAGCCAATGGTTCCCCAAACGCGAATCTTCCCAAAAGCGTATGGACTTTGTGTTGCAAAAACTTCCATCATGGGAGCTGTCCCATTCAAACAGACTAGAACAATTCCATAAAAAACGGTCAGCCAAAATAGATTGGGGGCCCAAAGAAAACCGAAGACACCACCAATGATCACACTCAGACTGAGGGTCGTCATTTTTACGATTCCAAATCGCTCATTGATATAACCAAAGAAGGGTTGGGCTACCATGGATAAGAAAAAAGCAACCGATACCAAGGTCGACACTTGGGTTGCACTATAGTGCTTTCCCATCAAATAGACGGAAATGAGGGTCGTAAAGAGAGATGTGGACATAAAATAAAAACTATAGAGCAGCATATACGCTGCATAAGAATTTCGGAATTTTTTCATATGAATCCTTTCTAAAAATATCGGAATGAGACAATGACAAAACCCAACTGACAATCAGTTAGGTTTTATTTTATTCTTTATTATAGCGCTTTTGAGCATCTTTTTTGCGTCTCTCACGACTTTGTTTTTCAATCGAGAGAATGATGACAAGAATAAGAATGGGAATCAAGATCAGGAAGTGATCTAGCGATAGCCATTTACTGTGCTTAGCCGTTGTCTTTTTCCCACTTGCTGTTTCTTTGACAAGCTCTGGCTTGGCTCCTTCTTCCACCTTCATATCATCTCGGATACCTTCAGACAACGTGTAGAGATCATTATCTACTGTCAGATAACCATCTTTTACCGCAAGGGTCGGTTCTTTAGCACCTTTTTTGACCGTTGCATAGAAGGGCTTTTCGAGTGTATAGGTCTTGCCGTCAATCTTCTGGACACCTGCATCTAACAATTTTTTATAGCCAAAATCTTTATAAGCTTTTTCGATCAAAGCATTGCCAAACGGATGGCGGTAATATTCCCCATCTTGGTCTGCCCAATCTCCTACGCCCATAATGACAGCAATTAAGCGCTGATTGCCCCGTTTGATGGTCGCGATATAGTTGAAAGCTCCACGAGGACTTGAACCAGTTTTTAAACCATCCACACCTTTCAAGGCATACTTGGCTCCTGGCAATGAATAATTGTAGGTATCAAAGGTTTCCTCATATGGAGTCCCTTTTTTGACCGTGACTTGTGCTTGATTGGTATAGTTTAAAATATCTGGGTATTGATTGATAAAATGATAGACCAAAATCCCTAAATCACGCGCAGTTGTCTGATTGGCCGCATCGTTTGGATAATTGTTTACCTGATAGTAGCCTTGCAAGGTGGAGATGGCCGCCCCACTCGGGTTATTCCAGACCGTGTTGGTCATCCCTAATTCCTTAGCCTTGGCATTCATGCGCTCGATAAAGGCATCTGGATCATTGTTGGACATAAGATTGGCCAACATGAGGGTCGATACATTTGAGGATGGAACCACTGTCATGGTAATCAACTCAGGAATTGTGTAGTCTACCCCAGCAACAATATTATTGTTGGAGATCTCATAGATCTTTCCGATCGCTTGGTCTGAAGCGGTCGCCTTGATCACTGTATCCTTACTGATCTTGCCATTTGCCATATCTTCAAACAAGAGATAGAGCGTCATGAGCTTACTCATGCTGGCAGGATCTCTGACTTCATCGATATTGTCTTTCCAAAGAACATTGCCCGTATTTCCGTCAATAATAAGCGAAGAATGTGGACGGTTAATGGCTTGGACATTGTCATTTGGATACATCTTTTGCGCCATATCCACCAATTCATCCGCACTCGCTAGAATTGGCTGGCATAAAAGACTCAGAAGGAGGCAAATATGGATCAAATATTTTTTTATCATAGACTTTTCCTTTATAACAGACTAATCCGCTGGAGGCTAAAACAAGCTTCTAGCCCTCATGCCCTTTCCTCTTGTCTCCCAGTAGATGAAAAGAGCTAATCACAGCAGATAATTACTTGTATTGTACCATACTTTGAAGCAGAAAAAAACCTATCTGGCCTGAATAAATCGGCGATAGGTCCTGTTTTTTATCGACTTAACAAGCTCAAAGCTTCCTTATCCGCAATAATGGTCACATTTGGATGTCCTTGAAGGGCACTAGCTGGCACTTTTTCTGTCCTTTCACCCTCTACTGTACCTTTGATTGCTTGGGCTTTCGATTCCCCATAGGCAAACAAGACAATTGATTTAGCTGCTAAGATATTGGCAATCCCCATCGAAATGGCTTGGGTTGGTACATCTTCGATCTTATCAAAGAAACGAGAATTGGCTTCAATCGTAGAGACATCCAACTGAACTAAGTGGGTCTGACTATTAAAGGATGTCCCTGGCTCATTAAAACCGATATGCCCATTGCGTCCGATTCCCAAGATTTGAAGGTCCACTGGATGGTCTTCGAGTATTTTGTTATAACGGATCACTTCTTGATCGGCAGATTCTTCTACACCTGATGGGAGATAACTTTCTTTGAATGGTTTGGCATCAAAGAGGTTTTTCTCCATGAAATACCGATAAGATTGAGGATCATCTCCCGTCAACCCTACGTATTCATCTAAGTTCACACTGATTAGATTAGACAGATCCAAATCACTTTCACGAATTTGTTTATAAAACTCAAGGGGACTGCTTCCAGTCGCAAGACCTAAGGTTTGAGCACCTTCCTTTAAAGTTTCTTTCAATATATCAAAGGCAACTTTTCCACCCTCAATTTGGTCCTTTACTTCAATAATTTTCATTGGATAGACCTCCTATTTCTCTATGCTTTTATTATATGGTATAGACCAATTTTTGTCAAGTGAAACCGCTATCTTTTTCTGGCATTTTTTTCTTTTCAGCTCAATTCGTGTTATAATGAAAAGTATGATTGTAGCCATATTATTGATTATTTTTTTGATCGGACTGCTTGTTTTTCTTTTATCTTTTTTGATTCATGAAAGAAAGATTCTCAAGACGCTGGTCTTTTTGATTGGAAGTTGCCTCATGCTTTTATCTTTGGGAACTGCCATTTACCTACTCACAGCATTATTATAAAAGGAGCGCAAATGAACACAAACGATTTTGATTTTGATTTGCCTGAAGAACTCATTGCCCAAACCCCACTTGAAAAACGTGATGCCTCAAGACTTTTGATTCTAGATCGAAAAACAGGTCAATTTCAAGATAGGCATTTTGATGCGATTTTGGATGAATTAGAACCAGGAGATGCCCTCGTCATGAACAATACACGTGTGCTTCCAGCTCGTCTTCATGGAGTCAAACCGGAAACAGGTGGACACGTTGAATTCCTTCTCTTGAAAAATACACAAGATGACTGTTGGGAAGTCTTGGCAAAACCTGCCAAACGATTAAAAGTGGGGGCGACCATAAGCTTTGGTGATGGTCGATTAACTGCAACTGTAGAAGAAGAATTGGAGCACGGAGGCCGCATTGTTCGCTTCCACTACCAAGGAATCTTCTTAGAAGTTTTAGAAAGCCTTGGCGAAATGCCACTTCCTCCCTATATCCGCCGTGGCGCGTTGTGGCCCGTTTACGCCAAAGAAAATGGTTCTGCTGCAGCTCCGACGGCAGGTCTTCATTTCACCCAAGAATTGCTCCAAAAGATTGAAGCAAAAGGTGTTCACCTTTTCTATTTGACCCTTCATGGGCCTAAGACCTTCCGTCCAATCCGTGGACAATCTTGAAGTCATGAGATGCACTCTGAATTTACCAACTTTTGAATAAGTTGCGTTACTCTTCGTCAGGTAAAAGCTGCAGGAAAACGCATTAGCTGTTGGAACGACTTCAATTCGAACCCTTGAAACGATTGGTACCAGCTTGATGGAGACCGCCGATTCAGGTTGGACCAATATCTTTATCGACCAGGTTATGAATGGAAAGTCGTCGATGCTCATTCAACTGCTTCCATAAAATCAACTTGGTCATGTTGGTTTCTGCCTTTGCCGGCCGTATTAGTCAGCATACCACCATGCGATTCAAGAACGCTACCGCTTCTTCAGTTTTGGGGATGCTATGTTCATCAAGTAAAGGAGTCTCTCATGAATAAAATTGAAAGCCGCCATCGCTTGATCCGCTCGATCATTTCTGAGCGTAGGATTCATACCCAACAAGAACTCCAGGAAGCCTTAGAAGCCAATGGTGTTCTCGTTACCCAGTCCACCCTTTCACGGGATGTCAAATCCTTGAATTTGGTAAAAATTAACGAGGGGGATAGTTCCTACTATGCCATGAACACCATCGCTCCTTCCCGTTGGGAAAAGCGCCTGCGGATGTATATGGAAGATGCCTTAGTTATGTTACGGCCCGTTCAAAACCAGGTCGTTGTAAAAACTCTTCCAGGTCTGGCCCAATCCTTTGGAGCTATCTTAGATGCATTGGAACTCCAAGAAATTGTAGCCACCATCTGTGGAGATGATGTCTGTTTGGTTATCTGCGAAGACAACCAAGGAGCTTTGGATTGTTTTGAAAAATTAAAAGAATTCACCCCACCCTTCTTCTTTAGTAAATAAAAAGTTTGGAAACCAAGTTTCCAAACTTTTTTATATGGTGGCTAGGCGTTGAATGGCTTCTCGATAGATTTCCATCGCAGCATAGAGATCTTCAATTTTTGCACGTTCATTGGCTTGGTGCTCGGTCTGTTCTGCAC
>JBKXCY010000093.1:0-6328 GCA_046994005.1 Streptococcus sp. | reverse complement strand
CAAGGTCTTGGTCCCTGTTTCAACTGAATGGACGGTTGCCCCCATCATTTCCATGCGGAAGACATTCAAGCGTTGGCGTTCCACGTCTTCTGCCCCCATGTAGACATCACAGGCCATACCGAACTTAGCTGCCGCAGCTGCTGTAGCTACACCGTGTTGACCAGCTCCTGTTTCAGCAATCACGCGCGTTTTGCCCATGCGTTTAGCCAAGAGGATTTGCCCCAAAACGTTATTCAATTTATGCGAACCTAGGTGATTCAAGTCTTCGCGCTTCAAATAAATTTTTGCCCCACCTAAATGTTCTGTCAAACTTTCCGCAAAGTAGAGCGGTGTTTCGCGTCCAGAATAGTCTTTCAAATAATGTTTGTATTCTGCGATAAATTCTGGGTCATTTTTATACTGTTCAAAGGTTTCCTCTAATTGATTGAGCAAGTTTTGAATGGGTTCTGGTACGAAAGATCCACCAAATTGTCCGAAATAGCCTTTTGTTTCTGTCATGATTGTGTCCTCTTTTCTATATCTTCAATCCTGTTTATGATCTTTTTCTCTCGCGGGCCCTTTGAGCTGCAGTCTCACTGGGTTCCTTTGAGATACAAAAAACCTCACACAGAAAAATCTGTGTGAGGACGATTCGATACCGCGGTGCCACCTCAATTGTAGGAGGCTATTTTTTCTCCTACATCTCTGACCTGTCTAACAACAGGGTGCACGATAAGGTGTGCTCACCGAATTTTTATTGTTTCAAATTCATCATCATAAACGCATCAGCCCATTTCAAGATTCACCACTGCTTGTTCGCAATCACCACAAGCTCCCTGGAAGTGAGAAAAATCTCTACTTTTCTGATGTCTTGAAGTTATTATAGCTCCCGCTTCTGACTTTGTCAACAAAAATTTTAAAAAGTGGTTAAAATGTTCGGATTTTACATTTCCCCATTTTTTGCTAGCAATCGTGCTCTGCAATACTGAAAGCCTAGATAAGCCAGATAAGCGCCTAAGGTATTGGTCCACAAATCATCTAGCTCAAAGACACGATTGGCATCAAACAAGAGATCTAACAGAACTTGGCTGCATTCAATCCACAAGCTCATCGCAAAACCGAAGCACAAGACCCGTTTGCGACTCCTCAACCAGGGCCATAGCCAGAGGAGTTGAAAGACCAGCGGGCTTAACAAAAAGATATTGGCTATGTTTTGGAGAATGACCTTAATGAGTTGGAGGGCACTGGTGATCTGACCAAGATTCATCACCGAATTAAGAGGAACCAGCAGGACGACGATGCGACCGAAATGTTGAATACCCGGTGTTTCCATACCTGGCTCTGGCTGTTGGGGCAAAAAACACATCAGACACAAGAGGATAAAATAGAAGAAGCTGCCACTCCGTAACAGCCTTCTTCCTCTTTTTGTTAGTTCTGTATGATCGATCAGCCCTTGTTTAAGGTTGCGCATGTTCAACAATCGCTTTCTCCCGATCCCGTTTCATGGTATTTGAACGCAATTGGCCACAGGCAGCGTCAATATCTGTACCGTGCTCTTGACGCACCACACAGTTAACACCATGTTTTTTCAAGGTATCATAGAAGGCCATGACCCGTTCTTTTGGACTCCGGCTATATTGGTCATGCTCACTGACAGGGTTGTAAGGAATCAAGTTAACATAAGACAATTTCTTGATATTCTTAAGCAATTCTGCCAACTCTAAGGCTTGCTCGACCCCGTCATTGACTTCATTGAGCATGATGTACTCAAAGGTCACCCGACGGTTCGTAGTCTCAATATAGTATTCAATCGCCGCAAACAATTTTTCAATTGGAAAGGCCCGGTTGATCTTCATGATGCTAGAGCGCAAGTCATTGTTTGGTGCATGAAGAGACACTGCCAAATTGACCTGCACACCTTCATTTGCAAAGTCACGAATTTTATGAGCCAAACCAGAAGTTGACACGGTAATATGACGAGCACCAATCGCTAATCCCTTGTCATCGTTGACCGTCCGGATAAATTTTAAGACATTGTTATAGTTGTCAAATGGTTCTCCGATCCCCATGACAACGATATGGCTGACCCGTTCATCTTGGCCACGTTCGTCAAAGTATTTTTGGACCAACATGATTTGAGACACGATTTCACCATTGTTCAAATCGCGTTGTTTTTTGATCAAACCTGAAGCACAGAAGGTACAACCGATATTGCATCCGACCTGAGTCGTTACACAGACAGATAATCCATAGTGCTGACGCATCAAGACGGTTTCAATCAACATACCATCTGGCAATTCAAAGAGGTACTTGACCGTCCCGTCTGCTGACTCTTGCACGATCCGTTGCTTGAGTGGGTTGACGACAAACTGATCATTCAACTTCGCAATCAAGTCCTTAGAAAGGTTGGTCATTTCTTCGAAAGACTGGACGCGTTTGCGATAGAGCCATTCCCAGATTTGTGCTGCACGGAATTTCTTTTCGCCGTTTTCTTCCGCCCAATCAATCATATCTTGGCGTGTTAAACTATAAATGGATGGTTTCATTCTTTCTTACTCCTCTTTTTGTCGAATCACAAAATGACGTTTGTTGTCTGTCTTCGTTGTCTTTTTAGTCTCAGCAGACGGTCTTGTTTTTTTCGAGTTTTTGGCTGGTTGTCCCTTGTCGCGTTCCCGTTTTTGGAAACGATCTTTTTGTTTGCGATTGCGCGAACGTTTTTTGGGCTCTCTTTCTTCTGATTGAGCTTTTTTGACCGGTGATTTCTTATCAAAAGAAGCACGATGAGGCTCCTTATTTTCAAGGACAAAATAAGCACAACCATAGCTACAATATTCTAACAAATAATCGTCTAAGCGACTTAATTTATCCATCGTTGCAACATCGCGCTCTTCCTTATAAAAGCCACGCAAGCGCAACTGCTCATTGCTCCAATCACCAACAATGTAATCAAACTTGGTTAAAATCTCAGAAAATCGCTGACCAAAAACAGTCGCATCAAAAGCTTCCTTCTCATTTTTCAACAGCTCAAAGGAGAGGTTTTCTGAACGGATTTGGTCTCCTACCTGATGAAAGACAGGTCCAGGAAATTTATTGTAATTATATAATTCAGGGTCAATCTCTTTTCGCATAGTGTTCCTTCATCAAAATCTATTTACTGTAACACTTTATTTTATCATAAATTTGATGACTTGCGTCAGATTTGACTAGAAAAGAGTTGAAATTCAACATTGAGAGCTTCCAAAAGGAAAAAGAGACAAAGAAGGCAATCTTTGTCTCTATACATGTTCATCAGATGATGAAAGGGGCAAAAAAAGAGTAATTTTCGTATAGCTATTGGCCTTAGAATCAATCTCCATATGATAGGCTTCGCCAAATTGAAGATGCAATCGTTGGTCCACATTTTTCAAGCCAACACCTCCTAAACGAAGAAGGGTTTGGTCTGTTGATTCTGATCGGTCAAACCCTCGTCCATTGTCAAAAATCGATACGCAGGCGTAGTCTCCACTGACTTCAGTTGTCACTCGAATGAGACCTGGCCGATCGATCTCTTTAATGCCGTGGTAAATCGCATTTTCCACTAAGGGTTGAAGCACTAATTTAGGAATCTGATAGTCGCCCAACCGTTCATCTTCTAGAATTTCATAGTTGAGCTTTTCTCCATAACGTTGCTTCTGAATGAAAAGATACTGGCGGACATGGTCGATTTCATCTCTCAGTAGGATTTGCTCCTGGCCTTGGTTAAGAGCCAGTCGAAAATATTGAGCCAGAGACTTAGTGATGTCGACCACGCGCCGACTATCATTAAACTCCGCCATCCAGACAATCGTATCCAAGGTATTGTAGAGGAAATGCGGATTAATCTGAGCCGAAAGTGCCCGCAACTCATAACGCCGTGCGTTCTGCTCCTCTTCCTTAACCTGTTGCATGAGATTATCGATTTGGTCCAACATGGCATTAAACGCTTGAGCGAGGGCCACCAATTCTGGAGATCCTTTGGCTACAGCTCTTACGTGAGCATCTCCTGCTCCAATCCTCAAAATGATGGTCTGAAGGTCTCGTAAAGGTTTGATCCACAAACGCAGAACAAAGCCGATCCCTATTAAACACATGATCAAAGCTAGTAATCCTAGACCAATGAAAGAGTACAGGAGCTGCGACTGCAGCATCTGAAGTCCTTCAAGTGAAGCCACTCCAATCAAGGTCCAATCGCTATCTGGAATCGGAACCTGATAGATAAAATTCTGTCCTCCTTTAGCATAGCCATCTTTCACAGCAATATAGGGCTGCATAGCCTGCATTTCTTGACTGGAAGAATAGACCGCTTTTTTGGGATGGTAGACAAACTCATGCTTTTGATTAATGATAAAACTAAAGCCTTGTTTCCCTAGTTGAAGGTGATCCAAGTAAGCCTGAAGGCTATCGTAGCCAATATCCAAGCGTACTACTCCGAGATTTTGACCAGTCTGATCGACCACTTCTTGGGTAATAGAAACCACCCATTTTTCTTTTTCCGAGGTCAAGGATTCCTTTCGAGCTGGCGTCAAAACTGGCATGGCTCTTTCCTTAATCGCCTCTTGATACCAGCTTTCATTCATCATATCTGAGGAGGTCTGCATGCTGATTTTTGTATCTGTCGCTACCAGACGTCCATCCTTGGTCACCAAGACCGCTGAGACCAAGTCCGGATCTGTTTCAATCATCGTTCGCATCAGGTGTTGAACCGTTTCTTGATCCGCACTCTTGTCTTGAGCAAATTGGCGAACAGCCTGCTCTTTGCTAAGCACCGTCGTCGTCTGCTTTAATTTTTTTAGATAGGAGGTAATAAACTGACTACTTTGGTCGATACTATTTCTTGTCGTCCGCTCCGTTAGCTGGCGGATCGTCCCTGAACTCGTTTGATAGTAAAGGCTACCGATGAAACCAAAAAGTAAGAGAATGAAGAGAAAAAAGTAGAGAACCAACTGAATCAGCAAGGGATATCGTTTCATTCATGCTCTCCTTTTTTGTACTGCCTTGGCGTCACCCCAACAACCTGCTTAAAGCGTTGAGAAAAATAGTTCATATCTTCAAAACCAACCTGATCGGCGATCTCATAAATCTTTAGATCCGTCGTGAGAAGCAAGAGTTGAGCCTTTTTCATTCGCTCTTGGATGAGATACTCTTGAAAAGGAAGACCCAATTTTTTCTTGATCAATACACTTAGATACGAGGCACTGAAACCAAGTTGATAGGCCAAATCCTTTAGATTAACGAATCTGCAACGAGCATGAATGGCTTCTTTAGTCTGTCGAATAACCATGAAACCTCAAATCCGATCGTTTCTTTCGCTCTTGATCGAGCTTTCCTTTACCTTGGCTAACATCTCTTCAATATCATCTTTTGAAAAAGGCTTAACCAAATAATCATCTGCACCTAACTTGATGGTTTTCTCGCAAGCTCAAGTCATCATAACTACAAAAAAAAATGATATGACAGACGGAACTACTCTTTACGATGGGCCCAGATCCATAAGCCGTTTTAGATATTGATATCGGTTAGAAGGATGTCAGCTGGTTGCTCTTGAAACTTCTCCCAAGCCTCTCGCCCATTTTCTGCCTGATTGATGACGGTCATTCCAAACTGTTCATAGTCGACTAAGGAAGTCAGACCCTGCCGAATCAACTCTTCATCTTCCACAATCATGATCGCGTACATGTCTTTCACCTACTTGCTTTTGCTATACTTATTATAGCAAATTATAGACTGAATTGTCTCAGACATAGTCTAATAAATAACCGTAGCCCTTTTCTTTCATTTCTGCTTTGGGTATGAAGGTAATAGACAAACTATTGATGCAATAGCGAAGGCCTCCTTTTTCCTTGGGTCCATCTGTAAAAACATGGCCCAGATGGGAATTTCCCACACGGCTCCGAACTTCTGTCCGAGTCATATTGAAACTCTTATCCTCCTTATAGATCGCCACATCAGGACTAATTGGCCGACTAAAACTTGGCCAACCACATCCAGAATCAAATTTATCCTTAGAGGAAAAGAGCGGCTCACCGGTCACGACATCTACATAAATACCGGCATCAAACTGATCCCAGTAACGATTGGAGAAGGCCCGTTCGGTATCATTTTTTTGTGTTACCGCATACTCTTCAGGAGATAACTTCTTTTTGATCTCCTCATCGCTTGGCTTAGAGTAGCGACTAGCATCAATCACCGGATAAGAAGCTTGATTGACATCAATATGGCAGTACCCATTCGGATGTTTCTTTAGATAATCCTGGTGGTAGTCCTCAGCTTTGATGAAATTGGTCAGTGGCTCTTTTTCCACTGCTAACGGTTTGTCGTATTTTTTTGCTAC
>JBKXCY010000092.1:0-6473 GCA_046994005.1 Streptococcus sp. | reverse complement strand
TCGAAGAAGTTCGCTGACGTCCGTACTCACCTAAGGAAAGTTTTGAAAGATATTTTATCTCCAAAAAGAACCTTCGCGTCTGCGAAGGTTCTTTTCGTGTCATCCAAGTCTAAACCTGGAACTTACTCAACTTCTTTCTTTTTCAAGAGGAGGAAGCCTCCGCTAACGGCTAACAAGAAGCCTGAAAGAATGAAGTGTGCGGTTGTGTCTTCTCCAGTTTGTGGCAATTGTGCCTTAGCTGGACTTTCTTGGAAGCTTTGTCCTACTTGGTAAGTCAAAGCTTGCACGCTTTCTCCATTTTCCACAGTTGTTTCTTTTTGTGGAAGGAGCACTTTAGGAGTGTCCTTCTTGGCCAAGATTGGCTGTGGATTGCTTGTTTGGTTATGAATTGGAACTACCACTTGATCTGGTTCTTTAGCTGGAACGTAATCCATCAAGCTTGCCAACTTGCTGCCAAAGATCGCATTGGTTACCCAGCGGAAGAAGTGGACAGGGTGTTGACGGTTGGTTGGATTTCCTGCATAGACAAAGAGTGGTTGTCCCATCAGTTCTCCAGAGATGGCCATGACTTTGTTAGCCAGAACATCGTTATGTGGCCACCAACCTGCAATATAATAATCGCTTGGAGCGATGCTCATCAAGGTCTTGAAATGCTCTGGAACCTTTTCAATCCAGTTTCCTGAGTTGGAGTAGAAGAGGGTATTCTTCTTGTATCCGCTGGTCAATGGATCCTGATCATCAATGATCGCTTTCATCAAGCCTTCGTAGTCACTACCGCCTTTTAGTTTTTCAGCGTCAAATCCTGTAAGAACTCCCAATTTTTCCAATTTTTGCATGGCTTCCCCGCCAATGACAAGGGTTGGTTTCTTGCCAAAAATGGAAGCGTCAAAGCGATTGCTTTCCAAAATAACAACATCCGCTTCTTCTGGCGTATTGACGATTTGGAAGCCTAATTTTTCAAGGACCAAACTAGTATGAGCAGGCGCATCTACTCCAGCCCAATTATAGTGGTAGTTTGGAGAGTAGACCTTCATCGGTTTCAAGGTTGGGCCACTAGGCACCTTGTAGAGGGCATCACCATAAATGGCATAGTTTGGTAGGAGCGAAGCAAAGGTATCGCGGTCAACGATGTAGCCATCATCTGTTAGGTAGACAGATTTTCCTTGTGCAATAGCCTGGTTGACAGCTTTAACGGCACTGGCTGAGGTATTTGCGATCACATAGTAAGGAGCTTTTGGATCGATCTCAGAGGTACGAGTGGCGCGGGTGGTGGTGACTTCTCCTAATTTTCCGTTGAAAAGACCATCCGCAAAGACAGGTTCGGACTTGAACCCTCTCATATCTGGGAAGTTTACCAGCAACTCTGCGTACATAGCAGCCCAGGCAGATTCGTTGGAACCCTTGTAGAGAATGTGGTTAGCATAGCCACGTTTGGCTTGGGCCATGTCAATGACTAAGTCCCCTTTTTTATAGTTGCCAATATCTTCTTTGAGTTCCTTGACGAGGACACCATTGCGTTTGAAGTAGTCGATCATATTGAAGGCTTCTTGGGCATCGTTGTCTTTGTCGAGGCTCATTGGGATGACGTAGTAGTCTGGGAAGAATTTCGGACGACCATTTTTCACACGTCCAACGATTTCTCCATTTGGGCCGACCAGTTCATTTTCGGCTTTTGGATCTTCGGTTTTATTGAGACCGCGCAGGTAGAAGTTGAGACGCATCTCAAGGAGACGGTCCGGATCTTGGTTGAGGAAGTCAATCCCTCCTAGGACAGCATTGCGACCTGCTTTGTAGGATTCTTCATTTCCTTCCGGAATTTCGATAGTATGGCCTAAGATACCATGGTAGACAGCATAAACTCCTGTATAGCCAGAGAAGGAGTCATCCCAGCCATCGCCCCAATCCAGTTTTGGAATGATGTAACTATCGTATTTAGAATTGGCAACTCCTGCCCGTCCCATATGATGGGCATTTTCTAGCATCAGATCTGACAGAAGATCGTATTCGAAGTTCGGATCATGTGGTGGAGTTGCAGGTTCGATCAAGAATTCTTTGACAAAACCGTGTAAGTCGTAGAGAGCGATTGGATTCCATTTGTTGATCATTTGGATAACCGTGCGAACTTCAGGGTTGGTTTGGTAGCTGGCATCCCGGTTTGGATCGAGCCCGTTTGCTAGGGCCCGCAGGTTGAGAGCATCCCCATCTGGGTTTTCCGTGAAGTCAAATAAGAAGATGAATTTATTGAGCAAGCTTGGAATATCTAGCGTGACTGTTTTAGCATTTCCAGCTTCATCGGTGGTGTTAAAGGTCACCTTTTCCTTGGTCGCAAAAGTATTGAAGAGGCCTGTGATGATATCAATGCCTGGTTGTTCATCCGCGTGGGTGTTGTGGACTAAGACAGGTAATTTGTAATCCAAGGTCTTGTCCTTCAGAGCTGCCAGCATTTCGCTTGGCTTGGTCAAGGCTGTAGGGTTGGTACTAGAAAGGTAGTGATCAATGCTAGCTTGGTCCTTGCTCACGATCCCCATCTTCATATCCCGGCCTTGGGCACTCTTACCAAGGGTTTCCAGCTGCACCAAACGATCGGGTTTCGCTTCTTCCTTGGATTTTTCGATAGCAGCTAGCATCTCTTCATGTGTATGGTAGTCTTGGTAAGGTCGAAAAACAAGGGTCTTATTGATGGTGATCCCTAAGTCTGCATTGGTTCCGACTAGCTCATGGTTGCCGATGTAATTGCGATAAGTCCGGCGAATATTATTTGGGCTACGAAGACTGAGATCTTCACCAAAGAGATCCTTCACGTCAATGTGGAGATCCAGATCATTGCCGTTTGCGGTCTCTGTGATCGTAAGGAATGGATCCTTGCTCAGTGTTCCTGTCTCCATATCCCAAGTTTTCCACTCAGAGAGAGGCTTATTGTCTAAGGTCCAGTTGATCTTGCCAGCAGCTTGAGCTTTTTCTTGGACTTTGTCATCAATCGTACTCTTTTCAGAGAGATAAATGGTGCTATCCGCCAATCGAGTCGCTTGGTCAGCGGTTGTTGTAGCACGGTTAGTGCTTGGACTAGCGGCTGGCGCAACTTCTGTAGTAGAAGCCACATCAGAAGTCGCTGCTGTTTCTGCAGGACTAGCAGGAGTTACTTCTGTGGCTGTAGCCGGACTGGCAGTATCAGCTGTCACAGGTGGCTCAGTAGTAGGTGTCGCTTCAAGGACCGTGCTTGGTTCCGTTTGAGGCGCTTCTACGCTATCGGCTGAAGCTTGGCCATGACCGATAACGGAAAGCAAGACAGCAGCGGAGAGGCTGAGTGTTGTAGTGTACAAATGTTTCTTATACGAAGACTTCATATAGAAGACCCTCCTTAAAAAGTTATTTTCCAGTTCTAGTATACCATTTTAGGAAAGCGTTTACAACAACTGCCTGAATAAAAAAGCCTTTGCATCTTGCAAGGGCTTCTTTGTCTATTCTGTTTCCTGATGAAATTGTTGGTAAAAATCAACCTTGACCTGAATGAAGGTTTCTAAATCTCTTAACAATTGGAGCAAGGTGGCGCGTGTTTCGAATTCTTCCCGGGTCTTGGGCAAGGGCCGTTCGCGGAAGATCGCCAAATACTGATTGATATCGTTGAGGAGGTCCTGAGCAGGGTTTTCCTGACTTAACTGTTGCGCAGTCTTCTTAAAAAGTTGAGCCAGGATCATACTTTCACTCGCTGCTAACTGACAGCGGTTGACGTTTTCTGCCATATCTCGCAGGATGTCGTTTTGACGCTTGCGCATTTCGAAGTAGTGAATGTGGTAGTTAGTTTGATGAAAAAGGTGGTTGGAATGATCCAGATAGACGAGATTTAAAGCGTCCTTTAGGATACTATCCAATTCCTTGATCAAGCGGGCATCATTGCGACCATCCCCTTTACCAAGTAATTCCGCAAAACGACCAAGGATCTTTTTCAGTTGGTCTTCGACAACATCATGGTAGTGATCAATCGCAGCCTGATTAGAAGGCATATAGAGATTGGCTAGTAAGGCAAAGCTGGTTCCTATTAAAAAAAGGGCAAGTTCATTGAGCAAGAGCCCCCAGGAAGTAGACTGCTCAATCAAGAGATGGGTGACCAGCACCGTACTAGGGGTGATGCCGATCTGCCAACCCAGTAGAAAGGCACAAGGAGCATAGAGAGCGATAAAGACTCCCAGTGCCCAAAGGTTGAATCCCAAAAAGGAAAAAGCGAGACTTCCGATCACAAGGGCTAGCAAGGTTGACATAAAGCGCTGGTAGGCCTGCTTGATGGTACTGCGACGCGTATCAGAGATGCTCAAGATAGCAATGACGCCAGCTGAGATAGCATAGGTCAAGCCCAGAGCATAAGCAAGGGCAGCTGCTAAACAGGTGGCCAAGGTGAGCTTGATGGTTCGTTGAAAAAGAGGCATGGCTTCCTTTCTATTTTGCTGGTTTCGCTGAGATAGATTTCATTTCATTATATCATGAATTGGCCTCATCCTCCTTTCTTGTGGTATACTAGTTCTATGGAAAATAACGATATCGTATACGGTGTCCACGCAGTCACCGAGGCTTTACAAGCCAATACAGGCAATAAATTATATATTCAAGAAGACCTCCGAGGAAAAAATGTCGACAAGATCAAGGCCTTAGCAGCCGAGAAAAAAGTGTCGATTTCTTGGACGCCAAAGAAAACCCTGCAGGAAATGACAGAAGGAGCTGTTCACCAAGGCTTCGTCCTTCGTGTGGCAGCCTTTGCTTACACAGACTTGGCAGCGATTTTGAAACAGACAGCCCAAGAAGAGAACCCGCTTTTGTTGATTCTCGATGGCTTGACCGATCCGCACAATCTTGGATCTATCTTGCGGACAGCTGATGCGACCAATGTCTCAGGGGTCATCATTCCTAAGCATCGGGCAGTCGGGGTAACCCCGGTGGTGTCGAAAACGTCTACCGGAGCAGTGGAACACATTCCCATTGCCCGTGTGACCAATCTTAGCCAAACCCTAGACAAGTTAAAGGAAGAGGGCTTCTGGATCTTTGGAACCGACATGAACGGCACGCCATCTCATCAGTGGAATACGGCTGGTAAGTTGGCTTTGATCATTGGTAATGAAGGAAAAGGGATCTCAGCCAATATCAAAAAGCAAGTCGATGAGATGATCACCATTCCTATGAATGGCCATGTTCAAAGCCTCAATGCCAGTGTGGCAGCAGCCATCCTTATGTATGAGGTCTTTCGCAATCGACTATAATCCTAGAAAGGCAATGATATGAAACGAAAAATCTTATTGGTTGACGGCTATAATATGATTGCCTTTTGGCAGGAGACCCGCCAGCTCTTTCAAAAAAGTGAGCTCGATGCAGCCCGCAATATCCTCCTGCAAAAACTGAGCCACTATGCTAGCTTTGAAGGAATCGAAGTCATCTGTGTCTTTGATGCCCAGTATATGCCAGGAGTGCGGCAGACCTATGAGGAGTTCAATGTTCAGGTGGTCTTTACCGGTGAGGATGAAACGGCAGATGACTATATCGAGCGCTTGGCGGCAGAGCTCAACACGCCCCTCCACCAAGTATCGGTAGCGACCAGTGACTTAAATGAGCAGTGGACCGTCTTTGCTCAAGGAGCTCTTCGAGTATCTGCCAGAGAGTTAGAAAAACGGGTCGCAGTCGTCAAAGGAAACCTTAATCAGGCGCAGCGAGTGGTCAACGATCAAAAACCACCCATGCGACCGCTCGATCACCAAGTATTGCGACAATTACAAGAAATGATGGGAGACAAGAAATGACATTTGCTGTTTTAACAGATTCGACCGCAGATTTAGACCAAAACTGGGCCAAGGAACATCAGGTGACCATTCTTGGCTTGACCATTGAGTTAGATGGGACGGTTTACCAGACAGTAGGCCAAGCTCAATTGACCAGCCCTGAGCTTTTAGAAGCCATGAAAAATGGGGCCAAACCGACAACCAGTCAGGTCAATGTGGGCCAATTTCAGGAGACCTTTAAGCACTTTGCAAAAGATGGAAAAGCTGTACTTTATGTAGCCTTTTCATCTGTCTTATCTGGGACCTATCAGAGTGCAGTCATGGCACGAGACCTGGTTTTAGAAGACTACCCGGAAGCCGTGATCGAGATTGTCGATCCGAAGGCTGCTGGGATTGGAGAGGGTTATCTGGTCATGCGAGCAGTAGCTGCGCATGATGCGGGCCGTTCATTAGCAGAAGCCAAGGAAGAAATCATGGATCTAGCGCCAAAACTTCGGACCTATTTCCTGGTCGATGACCTCTACCACCTCATGCGTGGCGGTCGCCTTTCAAAGAGTGCCGCGATCATGGGAAGTCTAGCCAGCATCAAACCCATTCTCTGGATAGATGCGGAAGGAAAATTAGTTCCTATCAGCAAGGTTCGGGGGCGCAAAAAAGCTGTCCGAGAATTACTGGAGTTGATCAAAGCCGATATCGGTGAAAGTACAGCCTTGG
>JBKXCY010000091.1:0-6535 GCA_046994005.1 Streptococcus sp. | reverse complement strand
CCAGATACCATCCCATCAACAATTCCCATGTGCACCAACATGACACCAAAATAGTTAACGTCGTCTTTCAAAACTTGACGCGCTTCTTCTTCTGTCATTTTGCCCTTACGACGTTCTACTAAGGAAGCTACCATTTCTTCAAAACCTGGATAAGAATGAGGATCGATGACTTCATATCCATCCAAAACCCCTTCGATTTCAAGATAAATCCGAATTTTATCTGGATTACCAAGCAAGACAGGGGTTACTTCTGTCTCGTTCACAATGCGTTTTGTCGCTTGGAGGATACGAGGTTCTTCACCTTCTGGTAATACAATACGTGCATTCTTACCAACGAGGTTGGCTTTGAGATTTTCGAAAACTTCCATGAGTTTTACTCCTTTTAATAATTAATAACTAGTTTGAAGCTGTGTTAATACAGCTTGGAAATCTGGAGGCAGTGGACTTTCTATGACCAATTCTTCCTCTAGAAATGGATGATAATAGGATAGACGATGACAATGAAGGGCTTGGCGCTCAATGCCGTCTTCTAAACTTCCGCCATAGAGATCATCTCCCAAGAGCGGAAAACCAATATGGGAAAAATGAACGCGGATCTGGTGGGTTCGACCTGTGTGTAACTGAATATCCACTAGGTGAATATCACCAAAAGATTGAACAACCTGGTAGCTTGTATGAGCATACTTGCCACCTTTAGCTACCTTTCGGGTGATAATTGAATCTTCATCACGCGCAATCGGAGCAATAATCTCTCCGACAGGATCAAGCTTCCCAGATCCCTTGACCAAGGCATAATAGAGTTTCTGAATCGTTTTAGACTGCAATTGCTTATCCAAGCGAGCATGGGCATAGCCATGTTTGGCAAAGAGCATAACGCCACTTGTATCCTTGTCCAAACGAGTAACAATGTGAACCTGCTGGTTCTCATAGCCCTGCTTCACATAGTAGCCCTTTACAAAATTTGCTAAGGTATTGGAATGAATCGCACTTGGAATCGATGCAATGCCAAAGGGTTTGTTTAAGACCAAAAAATGATCATCTTCAAACAAAATATCCAAAGGCCGATCCATGGGTTTTAGGGTTTCGAACCCTTCTTCTGCTGGAATATCAATGACCAAGCTATCCCCAATATCCAACAAATAAATTGCATTCTCCGGACGTCCATTGACAAGGATCTGGCCACCACGAAACTTAATCTTTGCTAAGAGACCCTTAGAAACCTCGTGCTTTTTCAGGAAGGTCTTGACCTTGACATGCTCATCGACAATGAATTCAAATCTCATTCTCTATCATCTCCGATAAAGGCATCCTTGACCCGATTCCAGAAGCTGGTGTGACTGGAACTTGCCACAAAATTAATCTTATGGTTGTCAATCTGATATTCTACCTTTGCAATATTACGGTAAGAATAGGTTGAATTATCAACAGAGATAATGTGGAAGCCAGGTCTTGTCGGTGTAATCTCGATCTTATCCTTTTTAGGGACAATGACAGAAGAACCCAAGGTACGATAAACGCGGTTGTTGAGACTGGCGATCTCCGCAATCTGCAGCGCCTCAATAGTTGGGTGAAGGACTGCTCCTCCCAAGGATTTGTTGTAAGCCGTACTTCCTGTAGGAGTCGAAACGGTAATCCCGTCTCCTCTGAAGCGCTCAAAATCCACTCCATTAATCGTGAGATCAGCAACCATGGTCCGGTCGCTTCTCTTAATCGTTGCTTCGTTCAACGCTCTCATGGTACGGGTTTCCCCATTTTCGAAAGTAATCTTGACATTCAAAATAGGGTAGGAAACCTTAGCGCCTGTATCATATTTTAAGTTCTCAACCAGCTTATCGATTTCACTGTCTAAGTAATCCGTATAGAATCCTAAGTGTCCGGTATGGACGCCAACAAATCGCACCCGATCCAACTGGTGTTCATACTTGTGAAAGGCTGATAGCAACATCCCATCGCCACCAATTGAAATCACAATATCCGGGTGCTTCTCCGTCAAAATAAAATTATTTTTCCGAAGCTTGTAGCGCAACTGCTGAAAAACCTCTTCACTTTGACGCTTGCGATTGCGAATAATGGATACTTTTTTACCTGTAGTCTTCATCTGTGTCATCACTATTTCCAACGCCATCATTTAACTTACGATGAAGTGGATCAAACAGGGCTTGAGCCTCCTGAATCGCATCCCGAATTGCCCCCATCTCTTCATCCAAGAGATAGGCCAGGTTTGCTGTCGTCTCTAAGCGTTTTTTGATCTCGTCTGGAAAGTCTCCTTTATATTTATAATTGAGCGAGTGTTCAATGGTTGCCCAAAAATTCATGGACAAGGTCCGAATTTGAATCTCTGCTAAGATCGTTTCATTTCCATCAATGGTATCGACCGGATACTCGACCACGACGTGGTAACTCCGGTAGCCACTTGATTTCTTGTGGCGGATGTAGTCTCGCTCTTGGACCACGCGCATATCCTGCCGTTGTCTCAGAACCTCTAGGATCTCTTCGACGTCATCTACGAACTGGACCATGATACGAAGACCAGCAATATCTTGCATATCCTGAGCCAAATTTTCTTCAGAAATATTTCTTCGGATCATCTTTTCGCGGATACTCTCAATCGGCTTAACACGACCTGTGACAAACTCGATTGGAGAATGCTTTTGTTGCTTACGATATTGCTTACGAATCCCACGCAGTTTGATTTTTAATTCCCCAACTGCTTGGATATATGGATCTAAGAAGTTTTCCCAATCAATTGCCATCCTACCACCTTGTAATCTGAACCATTTTTGTATACAATAAACACATCTCTTATTATATCATGAATCGCTTTCGAAAAAAAGCAAAGGACTACAAAATGAACCATTTAGAAATTGAATACAAAACCTTGCTAGACAAGGAGGAATACCAATCCCTCCTTCGACTTTTTGCTGATACAGAATTGGTTGTCCAAACCAATCACTATATCGATACTCCCGACCAGCTCATCCGTAAGGAAAAAATGGCCTTGCGGGTGCGTACTTTCACAGATCAAGCTGAGTTGACTCTCAAAGTACCTGAGGCAGTTGGCCATTTCGAGTACAATCAAAACCTCAGCCCAGAAGAAACCGAGGCGATCCTTCAACACCAACAGTTTCCTGACGGAGAAATCAAAAACCTCTTAATCTCTAAAGAAATCTCTGTTGAGCAACTCGCTGTCTGGGGAAGCCTTACAACAGAACGATTCGAAAAAGAAACAGCTGCAGGATTGGTGGCACTAGACCACAGTCTCTATCTAGACACTGAAGATTACGAGTTGGAAATCGAGGTCGAAACTGCTGAACAGGAAGAAAATTTCCATCAGTTCATAACAGACCATGGAATCGTCTACAAAGCAGCAAAAAATAAAATCGCCAGATTGGCTGAAAGATTGTAAAATAGCTGAAATTATCGCAAATTTTTGCTAAAATAGTGCTAAGATCAAAAATCTAAATGAGGTTGGAATCACATGTCAGATAAAAAAAATATGAAGCTCTTCTCTCTCAATTCAAATCCAGAGATTGCGCAAAAGATTGCGGATCACGCTGGGGTTCCACTTGGGAAAATTTCATCCCGTCAATTCTCAGATGGTGAAATCCAAGTCAATATTGAGGAAAGTGTTCGTGGATATGATATTTATATCATTCAATCAACCAGTTTCCCTGTCAACAATCACTTGATGGAACTGTTAATTATGGTAGATGCTTGCCAACGGGCCAGCGCAAATACTGTCAATGTGGTCATGCCTTACTTCGGTTATGCTCGCCAAGACCGGACTGCTGCTCCTCGTGAACCAATCACTGCTAAACTCGTCGCAAACATGTTGGTCAAAGCTGGGGTGGATCGTGTCGTCACACTGGATCTCCATGCAGTGCAGGTTCAAGGTTTCTTCGATATTGCCGTGGATAACCTCTTTACCATTCCACTTTTTGCAGAGCACTACATCAACAAAGGTCTAACTGGTCCTGATGTTGTAGTCGTCAGCCCTAAAAACTCAGGTGTTAAACGGGCTCGTAGTTTAGCTGAATATCTTGATGCACCGATTGCGATCATTGATTACGAGCAAGATGATGCAAACCGTGATTATGGCTATATTATCGGGGATGTCAAAGATAAGAAAGCGATCTTGATTGACGATATCCTCAATACTGGTAAGACATTCTCAGAAGCTGCGAAAATCGTCGAACGCGAAGGTGCTACTGAAATTTATGCTGTATCAAGCCATGGTTTATTTGTAAAAGGAGCTGTTGAATTATTAGACCAAGCTCCGATCAAAGAAATCTTAGTAACCGATTCTGTTGCTCCAAATGGACCAACACCAAAAAATATTAACTATCTGACAGCTAGCGAACTGATCGCTGAAGCTATTGTTCGCATTCAAGAAAGAAAACCTGTTAGTCCTCTATTTGCCTACCATAAGAAATAAGGTCTTAATGTGATATATTTTGATAATGCCGCAACAACTCCCCTTCTACCTGAAGTCATTGATAAAATGTCTGAAACTATGAAGACCACTTTTGGAAATCCATCGAGCCTTCATGCTCATGGACGGATGGCTAGTAAACTTCTCCGAGAATCTCGCGAGCAGATTGCTCAGTCTCTCCATACTCTTCCAAATCGTATTTTCTTCACTTCAGGTGGATCAGAAAGTAATAATACCGTTATAAAAGGCTACTGCTTGAAACACCAAGCAGATGGCAAACACATCATTACGACCGCTTTGGAACACCATGCGGTTCTTGAACCCATCGAATATCTTGTAGAACGTTTCGGATTTGAAGTTACAATCGTCCAACCAAGAGATGGACGCATTCAGGCTAGTGATATCAAGGCGGCTCTTAGACCGGATACCATTCTTGTCTCTACCATGTTTGCCAATAACGAGACAGGCGATCTTCTACCGATTAAAGAAATCGGAGAACTCTTAAAAGATCATCCAGCTGCCTTTCACGTTGATGCTGTCCAAGCAATCGGAAAGGTCCCTGTCTATCCTGAAGAGTTGGGAATTGATTTTCTCAGTGCTTCTGCCCACAAATTCCATGGACCAAAGGGCGTCGGTTTCCTTTATGCAACCTCCCCAGATTTTGATAATCTTTTACATGGTGGGGATCAGGAAAGTAAGATGAGAGCCAGTACGGAAAATCTCATTTCTATTGTCGGGATGGCAACCGCGCTTCAGCAAGCTACACTTCGTCAAGAAGAAAATTTCAACCAGGTTCAAAAACTCGGCCAAGAACTAGTCAATGGTTTAGGGACATACGATTACTATGTAAATGCTAGTGACGATCATCTTCCATTTGTTTGGAATCTTGGCTTCCCAGGCGTCCAAAACGATGTCTTGCTAATGAGACTGGATCTAGCTGGAATATCTGTCTCTACAGGCTCTGCTTGTACCGCTGGTACAGTTCAACCCAGCCATGTCCTAGAGGCACTCTATGGAAAAGATAGCTCACGCTTGAAAGAATCCCTTCGAATTAGTTTTTCAGAACTCAATACCGTAGAGGAGGTTCAAGACTTCCTCGCAAAACTTAAAGAAATTTTATCATAGGAGAACAATATGGCTTTTGAAACAAGTGTTTCATTGAAAGACTGCAAATATACCTATAGTCTACACCCAAATGTTAAAAAATATACCTTACGTGACAATACATTTGCTGTTACAAAAGTTGGAAATTACGAGTTAAATCGTTTGCTCGAAGCTGTTCCAAATAGCGGTGAAGGCTTCTTGCTTAAAATTATCTTCAACAAAGACCTCACAGGTTTTAAAATCAATATTACAGATAAGTCTGGACTTCGTCTGGTGAATATCTTTAAAAATCCAGAAAATGACATTATCCAACAAAAATTTTATTTCCTAATGGATAGTCTTGTCGAAAGAGAAATTTTCAACAAAACAGAGGTCTAATATGGTAACCCTAACTTATATCGACGCTTACCAAGTAGAACGAATGACTACTTATCCCGACCTTGCAGCCTGCATCCTAGCATTTTCAGGCTGTGTAACCCTGCCTGACTCTTACTCAATTGTTTCCATTGAATACAAGGGTGAAAAACTCCCCTATAAGGGGAGGGTCGACGGGCTCTATGCTTTTTTGAAAAAGGTAGAGCAAGCTGAAAACTAAGCTGATACTGATGGAACTCTCCCATCACCATCAGCTTTTTCTTTTGACAAAAATATTTTTGAAAAACCGTTCAAGATAGTTGATTTTTTCACAATCTTCCTATACAATAAGAGGGAAAGGTTGTGATATTGTGAAACATGATAAAAATACTCCAATTCCACGCGCAACAGCAAAACGCTTATCGCTCTACTACCGCATTTTTAAACGCTTTAACTCTGAAAAAATAGAGCGCGCCAATTCCAAGCAAATTGCGGATGCAATTGGGATTGACTCTGCTACTGTTCGCCGAGATTTTTCTTATTTTGGTGAATTGGGAAGACGTGGATTCGGTTATGACGTAAAAAAACTGATGAACTTCTTTGCAGATCTTTTAAATGACAATGCTATTACCAATGTCGCTATTG
>JBKXCY010000090.1:0-6556 GCA_046994005.1 Streptococcus sp. | reverse complement strand
AACGATTGCCGTGCTTGCTCAGGCTGTTGAAAAGGGTGGCTCCACCATTCGCTCTTACAGCAATGCTTTTGGCGAGGATGGCACCATGCAGGAAGAGCACCAGGTCTATGGGAAAACAGGCCATCCTTGTTTGCGTTGCGGGACACCGATTGAGAAAATCCAGCTGGGGGGACGCGGAACCCATTTTTGCCCCCACTGCCAAAAGGAGAACTAGATGGCAAGAATCATCGGATTAACAGGAGGGATTGCTTCAGGAAAGTCCACTGTGACCTCCTATCTGAGAGAAAAAGGGTATCCTGTCATTGATGCTGATCAAGTGGTTCATGATTTGCAAGCACCAGGAGGAGCCCTCTACCGTGTCCTAGTGGATCATTTTGGGAGAGAGATCCTTACCAAAGAAGGAGAGTTGGATCGCGTCGCTTTGGGTCAGCGGATCTTTTCAGACCCTAGTGAAAGAGACTGGTCCAATCGCGTCCAAGGAAGGCTTATTCGTGAGGCTCTAGCTGAGGTAAGAGACAGACAAGCTGCACAATCCGATCTCTTTTTTATGGATATTCCTCTCTTAATCGAGCAGCACTATGAAGGGTGGTTTGAATCTGTCTGGTTGGTAGCTGTATCAAAAGAAACCCAGCTCAAGCGCCTGATGGAACGCAACCACTTATCAGAACTGCAGGCCCAAGAACGCATCGCGTCTCAAATGCCGCTAGATGAAAAAAGAGCCCATGCAGATCTGGTCTTAGACAATAATGGCGATCTAACGGCCCTCTATGCCCAATTAGATGCAGCCCTACAACAAGCTCTACAACAATTAGAAAGAAGATGATTTTATCACAAGAGAAATCAATTGGCGTAAAAATCTATATATTGCCTGGATCGGGTGCTTTTTCATCGGAGCCAGCCTTTCTTTAGTCGTTCCTTTTATGGCCCTCTTTGTGGAAGAGTTGGGTGTTACGGGTAAGGCTGTTCCCCTTTATGCTGGGATTGCCGTCGCAAGTTCTTCTGTAACCTCTGCGATCATGTCTCCCATCTGGGGGAGCTTAGCCGACCGCTATGGTCGAAAACCCATGATGCTTAGAGCCTCCATTGCCATGACGCTGACCATGGGAGGCATTGCCTTTGTTCCATCAGTTTTTTGGCTCTTGGTCCTGCGCTTGCTCAATGGGGTCTTTTCAGGCTTTGTTCCCAATAGTACAGCCCTGATTGCCAGTCAAGTTCCCAAGGACCAATCTGGCTATGCCCTAGGGACCTTGTCGACTGGTGTCGTGGCTGGAACCTTGATGGGTCCTTTGATTGGAGGACTCATTGCCGAAAATCTGGGAATGCGCAATGTCTTTCTCTTGGTCGGCTTCTTCTTATTTTTGGTTTCCCTCTTAACCTTCTGGGGTATTGAGGAAGAGTACGAGCCCCTTCCAAAAGAAGAACAAAAATCCAGTTGGCAGTTGCTCATGTCCATTCAGCAAAAAGATATCCTCTTGGGCCTCTTTTTGACCAGCATGACCATCCAAATGATCGCCCAATCTATTTCTCCGATCCTGCCTCTTTATGTGCGGGCTTTGGGACAAAGAGATAACCTGATCTTTGTATCGGGGATGATTGTTTCAGCTATGGGAGTCTCTAGTATGCTCTTTTCCGGTTGGATGGGAAAACTCGGAGACCGAATCGGGAATCACCGGCTCTTATTAATCGCCCTTCTTTATAGTGGCTGTCTCTATATCCTTTGTGCCCAAGCGCAATCACCCCTTCAATTAGGGATTTTACGCTTCCTCTTTGGGATCGGGACAGGAGCCCTACTACCAGGAGTTTCTGCATTATTGAATCGTTTAACCCCCCCTGAAGGGATTTCTCGGATCTTTAGCTACAACCAGCTCTTTTATTACTTAGGTGGTGTATTAGGACCAATGATGGGATCGAGTATTTTCATGCATTTTGGCTATCATTGGGTATTTTACGGTACAGCCCTTTTGGCTTTTACCGATTTGATGTTCCTCTTATTCTTATTTAGAAAGTATTTGAAAGTGAGAGACGTACGTGCGAATTAAAGTTCAATTGACCTGCACCAGCTGTGGGAGTCAGAATTATTTGACCAGTAAAAATACCAAAACCCATCCTGAAAAGATCGAGGTCTTGAAGTATTGTCCCAAGGAAAGAAAAGTAACCTTACATATTGAATCAAAATGATTTTCATGGTATAATAGTGAAGATTTTAAGGAGTTTTGAATATGAGCGGAGCATTAACAACTATTTTACTAGTATTATCAGTATTGATTATTATCGCAATTTTTATGCAACCAACAAAAAACCAATCGAGCAACGTCTTTGACGCAAGCTCAAATGACTTGTTTGAACGTTCAAAAGCGCGCGGGTTTGAAGCCGTGATGCAGCGTTTAACAGCTATTATGATCTTCTTTTGGTTATTGATCGCGATGATCTTAATGGTACTTTCTAGTAGATAAGATAGGCTCAGACAATGTCTTTGCCTATTTTTATTTTGCAAAACAAAGACACATTTAGATAGAAAAAAGGAGGCTGGATAACCAGCAAATACATTCATGAAAACAAGTATTAAAGAATATTTACAAGAGCATGACAAAGCGCAGATCAATGATCTGGCAGCAGCTCTAGGAAAAGAAGGATCTAAGGATTTTCGTGACTTGGTCAAAACCATCTCTCTGATGGAACGCCGTCATGAGTTGAAATTCGAGGATGATGGCTCTCTTCGTTTGGCTCAAAAGAAGGCCCCAGCCATTACCCTCAAGGGGATCTTTCATGCCCATAAAAATGGCTTTGGCTTTGTCAGTTTAGAAGGCGAAGAAGAGGACCTCTTTGTTGGTCGAAATGATGTCAACCACGCCATCGATGGGGATACTGTTGAGATCGTCATTACCAAGGTAGCAGACCGAAACAAAGGAACGGCAGCAGAAGCGAAGATTATTGATGTCTTGGATCATAGCGTCAAAACGGTTGTTGGACAAATTGTTCTGGATGAGGAAAAGCCCAAATATGCCGGCTACATTCGTTCGAAAAATCAAAAAATCAGCCAGCTGATTTATGTGAAGAAGCCAGCCATCCAATTGGAAGGTACCGAAATCCTCAAGGTCGAAATTGATCAATACCCGAGCCGCAAGCACAATTATTTTGTGGCAACTGTGCGGGATGTGGTCGGTCATGTAACAGATCCTGGAATCGATGTCTTGGAAGTGCTAGAATCTATGGATATCGTCTCAGAATTTCCAGAAGAAGTGTTGAAAGAGGCTGAGCAGGTTCCAGATGCACCGTCTGCAAAGGATTTAGAGGGGCGGTTGGATCTGCGAGAGGAGATTACCTTTACGATCGACGGAGCGGATGCCAAAGACTTGGACGATGCGGTCCATATCAAGCCACTCAAGAACGGCAATTTTGAGCTGGGGGTTCACATCGCAGATGTCTCTTATTACGTTACAGAAGGCTCAGCACTCGACAAGGAAGCTCTAAATCGGGCAACCTCCGTCTATGTGACCGACCGAGTAGTACCCATGCTTCCAGAACGCTTGTCCAATGGGATCTGTTCTTTAAATCCGAATGTGGACCGCCTGACCCAGTCTGCCATCATGGAGATTGATCCCCATGGCAAGGTTGTTAAGCATACCATTACCCAAACAGTGATCAATACGACCTTCCGAATGACCTATAGTGACGTCAATGATATCTTAGCAGGCGACGAAGAAAAGGCTCAAGAGTTTAAGAAAATTGTCCCAAGTATTCATCAAATGGCCACCCTGCATGGTATTCTAGAAAGCATGCGGATTCGCCGAGGAGCCCTCAATTTTGATACCAATGAGGCTAAAATCCTAGTCAATAAAGAAGGAAAACCGGTCGACATTGTCCTCCGTCAAAGAGGAATTGCCGAGCGGATGATTGAGTCCTTTATGTTGATTGCCAATGAGACCGTGGCGGAGCACTTTACGCGACTGAAATTGCCCTTCATCTACCGGATCCACGAAGATCCAAAAGCTGAAAAGGTACAGAAGTTTATCGATTATGCTTCCAGCTTTGGGATCCAAATCTATGGAACGGCTAGTGAGATGAGCCAAGAAGCCCTGCAAGAAATTATGCGCAAGGTCGAGGGAGAACCTTATGCAGATGTCCTTTCAATGATGTTGTTGCGCTCGATGCAACAGGCCCGTTATTCAGAGCACAATCATGGCCACTATGGGCTTGCTGCGGAGTATTATACCCACTTTACTAGTCCCATTCGCCGGTATCCGGACCTGATGGTTCATCGAATGGTGCGCGAATACGGTAAATCCCAAGAAGTGGCAGAACACTTTGAACAAGTCCTTCCAGACATTGCTAGCCAATCCTCTAGTCGAGAGCGCCGGGCTATTGATGCCGAGCGCGAAGTCGAAGCTATGAAAAAGGCCGAATACATGGAAGACTATGTTGGGGAAGAGTACGATGCCGTGGTTTCTAGTGTAGTGAAATTTGGCCTCTTTGTGGAGCTGCCCAATACGGTCGAAGGTTTGATCCATATTACCAATCTTCCTGAATACTACCATTTTAACGAACGAGATCTAACCCTTCGTGGGGAAAAATCGGGAGTGACTTTCCGTGTTGGTCAGCAAATCCGGATCAAGGTGGAAAGAGCTGACAAGATGACAGGAGAGATTGATTTCTCCTATATCCCAAGTGAGTTGGATGTCGTCGAAAAAGGCCTCAAGGCCCAAGGGCGGGATCGCAATGACAACCGAAGAGACCGCAGACGTAAGGAGAAGAAAGGGTCTAAGGGGTCATCCACTAAAAGAGATGCAAAAGGAAAAGAATCCTCCAAAAAGAAAAAAGGGCAAAAGCCATTTTACAAGGAAGTAGCAAAGAAAGGAGCCAAACATGGCAAAGGGCGAAGGAAAGGTCGTCGCACAAAATAAAAAGGCGAGACATGACTATACAATTGTAGAAACCATTGAAACAGGAATGGTTCTAACAGGGACTGAAATCAAAAGTGTCCGTGCTGCACGGATCAACCTAAAAGACGGTTTTGCACAAGTCAAAAATGGCGAAGTTTGGCTCAGTAACGTCCATATTGCCACTTATGAGGAAGGTAATATCTGGAATCAAGATCCAGACCGTCGTCGCAAGCTTCTTCTTCATAAAAAGCAAATCCAAAAGCTGGACCAAGAAACCAAAGGGACAGGAATGACCCTGGTGCCTTTAAAGGTCTACCTAAAGGATGGCTATGCCAAATTGCTTTTGGGACTCGCTAAAGGGAAACATGATTATGACAAGCGTGAATCTATCAAACGTCGGGAACAAAACCGGGATATCGCACGGGTCATGAAACAATACAATACACGTTAAACTAAAAAGGCAATTCTGAAACTTGTTTCAGAATTGCCTTTTTCTCGGAGAGGGGCCTTTTTTCTAACTTGTAAAAAGGGGCTTTTTCTTGTATGATAAGAGTACTGAAAGAATAAGGAGAAGCCACATGACACAAAAATTGATCGCATACAAGCGCATGCCTATCTGGACCAAGGATACCATGCCAGAAGCTCTTCAAAGAAAGCACAATACCAAGGTAGGAACCTGGGGAAAGATTACTGTCTTAAAAGGTCAGTTAAGATTTATTGAATTGACAGCAGAGGGAGAAGAAATCGCGAGCCACATTTTTGAAGCAGGAGCAGAGAACCCCATGGCCGAGCCCCAGGCCTGGCACCGTGTCGAAGCGGCGACTGATGATGTGGAGTGGTACTTGGAATTTTACTGTGAGCCAAAAGACTATTTTCCTAAAAAGTACAATACCAACCCTGTCCATTCAGAGGTGCTAGAAGCAGTGGGAATTGTCCCAGCTGGAAAGGCGCTGGATCTAGGATGTGGGCAAGGACGTAATGCCCTCTTTTTGGCCCAACATGGCTTTGATGTGACAGCAGTAGATCAAAATGAATTGGCTCTTGAGATCTTACAAAGTATTGTCGCTGAGGAAGATATGGACATGCCAGTAGGACTTTATGATATCAATGCTGCTGCACTCACCCAAAACTATGATTTCATCGTGTCAACTGTGGTTCTCATGTTTTTAGAGGCAGAGCGGATCCCAGCGATCATTCGCAATATGCAAGAGCATACCAACCCAGGTGGCTACAATCTCATTGTCTGTGCCATGGATACAGAAGATTATCCTTGTCAGATGCCCTTCTCGTTTACCTTTAAAGAAGGAGAATTGGCGGAGTATTACAAGGATTGGGAATTGGTCAAATACAATGAAAATCCTGGCCACCTCCATCGTCGAGATGAGAATGGAAATCGAATTCAACTACGCTTTGCAACCATGTTGGCAAAGAAAAAATAAAGAAAAAGCAGGATGTTAAGATCCTGCCTTCAGATTGAAGACAAAGTCATATAAAAAACTTTCCTTAGGTGAGTACGGACGTCAGCGAACTTCTTCGAAGTTCCAAGACTTAGTTTTGAGCCTAGGGTCTCAAAACTCCCGGGTGCCTGAAACGTTATTGTTTCAGGCACTTTTCTCACAGCGGAAAGTTTCGGTATTTTCTTGAATCGATTTAAAAATTGGAACTCATTTATATTT
>JBKXCY010000089.1:0-6613 GCA_046994005.1 Streptococcus sp. | reverse complement strand
CCGGATTGATGTAGATGTCGTTGGGACGATATGTTCCATTACCGTTGTCGATGATGGACGTGGGATCCCTGTAGACATTCAGAAAAAGACAGGCCGTCCGGCCGTTGAAACCGTCTTTACAGTCCTTCACGCCGGAGGAAAATTCGGCGGAGGTGGCTACAAGGTTTCTGGTGGTCTTCACGGGGTAGGGTCATCTGTTGTCAATGCCCTTTCCACATCCCTCGATGTTCGCGTCTATAAAAACGGCAGTATCCATTACCAAGAGTATCATCGTGGACAAGTTGTGGATGATTTGAAAGTCATCGGAGAGACAGATCGGACAGGGACAACTGTTCACTTTATTCCAGATCCAGAAATCTTCCGGAAACGACTGAGTTGATTTTGAAAAATTGAACAAACGGATTCAAGAATTAGCCTTTTTGAATCGTGGTTTGCGTATTTCTTTGACGGATAAGCGCGAAGGTTTAGAGCAGGAAAAGCATTACCACTACGAAGGTGGGATCTCTAGTTACGTCGAATACATCAATGAAAATAAAGATGTCATCTTTGAAACACCCATCTATACAGATGGTGAAATGGATGATATTACTGTTGAAGTGGCGATGCAATATACTACGGGCTACCATGAAACCGTCATGAGTTTTGCGAATAACATCCATACCCATGAAGGTGGTACCCACGAGCAAGGTTTCCGTACAGCCCTCACTCGTGTCATCAATGATTACGCTAAGAAAAATAAACTCTTAAAAGAAAATGAAGACAACTTAACAGGTGAGGATGTTCGGGAAGGTTTAACAGCAGTTATCTCAGTTAAACATCCAAACCCACAGTTTGAAGGACAAACCAAGACAAAGCTTGGAAATTCAGAAGTTGTAAAAATTACCAATCGACTCTTTAGTGATGCCTTTTCTGATTTCCTTTTGGAAAATCCACAAATCGCTAAGAAAATCGTTGAAAAAGGGATTTTAGCAGCTAAAGCTCGGGTAGCAGCTAAGCGGGCACGGGAAGTGACCCGTAAGAAATCGGGACTTGAGATCTCTAACCTGCCTGGTAAATTGGCAGACTGTTCTTCAAACAACCCACAAGAAACAGAACTCTTCATCGTCGAAGGGGATTCGGCTGGAGGATCTGCTAAATCAGGTCGGAACAGGGAGTTCCAGGCGATTCTCCCTATTCGTGGGAAAATCCTCAACGTGGAAAAGGCCAGTATGGACAAGATTCTTGCCAATGAAGAGATCCGTAGTTTATTTACTGCTATGGGAACTGGATTTGGTGCAGAATTTGATGTTACAAAAGCGCGTTATCAAAAATTAGTGATCATGACCGATGCCGATGTCGATGGCGCTCATATCCGAACCCTTCTATTGACCTTGATCTATCGCTATATGAAACCAGTCTTGGAAGCGGGATATGTTTATATTGCGCAACCACCAATCTATGGGGTCAAAGTCGGTAGTGAAATCAAAGAATATATCCAACCTGGTGTCAACCAAGAAGCCGAATTAGCTGCAGCTTTGGAACGTTATTCAGAAGGTCGCTCAAAACCAACCATCCAACGCTATAAAGGTCTTGGAGAAATGGATGATCACCAATTATGGGAAACAACCATGAATCCAGAACACCGCTTGATGGCACGAGTATCAGTAGACGATGCTGCGGAAGCAGATAAGATCTTTGATATGTTGATGGGGGACCGCGTGGAACCACGTCGTGAATTTATCGAAGAAAACGCTGAATATAGTACACTCGATGTATAAAATTCACCGAACGCTTCCCATTAATGGATATTTTATGGTATAATTACTAGGATTACGTTCAAGTAATACGATGAAGGAGTTTTTATATGTCTAGTGGACTAATTGTTCTCATCTTTATTGTCGCCCTTATCTTGATTGTAGGATATGTGGTTGCAGTCATTTTGAGAAAACGAAATGAAGCCTTACTGGCAGCACTGGAAGAACGAAAAGAAAAGTTATACAACCTTCCGGTCAACGATGAAGTAGAGGCCGTAAAAAACATGCATTTGATTGGTCAAAGTCAAATTGCGTTTCGTGAATGGAATCAAAAATGGGTAGATTTATCCTTAAATTCATTTGCTGATATTGAAAACAATCTGTTTGAAGCGGAAGGCTATAACAATTCTTTCCGTTTCATGAAGGCCAAACAAGCCATTGACAATATCGAAAGTCAGATCCAATTGATCGACGAAGATATCAAGGCGATTCGCAAAGCCCTTTCTGATCTGGAAGAGCAGGAACAAAAGAATAGCGGTCGTGTGGTTCATGCCTTGGATATGTTTGAAGAACTTCAAAAAGAAGTCACTTCAGACCCAGATCGTTATGGCAGTGCGCTTCCTGAAATTGAAAAACAAATTGGAAATATTCAATCTGAGTTCTCACAATTTGTAACCTTGAACTCTTCAGGTGACCCTGTTGAAGCGGCTGAAATCCTTGATACAGCTGAAAATCATATTGTAGCCTTAAAACAAATTGTTGAGCGAGTGCCAAAAATTGTCACTGCTCTTCAAGCAAAACTTCCTGATCAATTAGAGGATTTGGAAAGTGGGTACCGTAAGCTTTTGGAATCTGGATACCACTTCACTGAAACAGATATTGAATCTCGTTTCCAACAATTGCATGCTTCCTTGAAGAACAATATGGCAAATGTATCTGCCCTTGAATTGGACAATGCCATTTACGAAAATGAACAAATTCAAGAAGAAATCGATGCATTGTATCACATCTTTACCCGTGAAATTGAATCACAGAAAGTTGTGAAGAAGTTAGTGAAACAACTGCCTGGCTATTTAAAACATGCTAAAGATAACAATAGCAAGCTTGCGGCAGAAGTGGAACGTCTCGGTAAATCATTCGTCTTGAATGAAGCCTTCAGCCAACAGTTAAAAGAGTTAGAAGCTGAGCTATCTTCACAAGAAAATGTAGTAGAAGATGCCTTGAAAGATTCATCTGAAACACAAAAGGCCTATTCTATCGTAGAAGAAGAGTTAGAAGCTATCGAAGCTCGCTTGAAAGAAATTGAAGATGAGCAAATTGCTTTAAGTGATTCCCTTTCAAAAATCGAAAAAGACGATGCAAATGCTCGCCAAAAAGTTAACATCTATGCCAACCGTTTGCATGCCATTAAACGCTATATGGACAAACGGAACTTGCCAGGAATTCCTCAAGAATTCTTAGAAATTTTCTTCACTGCAAGTAACAATACAGAAGCTTTGATGGATGAGTTGGAAGGGGATAAAATCAACATCGAATCAACTAATCGTTTGTTGGAAATCTTGACCAATGATATGAATGAATTGGAAGAAGCGGCGTATCGAATTGTTCAAAATGCGACATTGACAGAACAATTGTTGCAATACTCGAACCGTTACCGTTCATTTGATGATCATGTACAGGCAGCCTTTGATGAGTCCCTTTATATTTTCGAAAGAGAATATGACTATGCTGCTTCCTTCAAAGTTATCTCAGATGCTTTGGAAATGGTAGAAGCTGGCGTAACTGATCGCTTTGTTACTTCATACGAAAAAACCCGGGAGCAAATTCGCTTCTAATAACAGAAAAATGACCTTTTAGGAGGTCATTTTTTTATCTTCAAATCATCATTGAAACTTGAAATTTAAACCCTATTTTTGTATAGTAAGGGAGAAATAAGAAAGGAAAGCGATGAAAGAAGTAACAGGTCTCCTCGTTATGGATGTAGATGGAACCTTGGTCCGACAGGAAGGGATTGATCTACTAGCTCAAGAAGCTGGCGTGGGAGAAAAAGTGGCAGAGATTACTGCACAAGCGATGAAAGGGGAGCTGGATTTTTCAGCATCTTTAGAGGCGCGTGTTGCTTTATTGAAGGGTTAGAGACCTCTATCTTTCCGAAAATTTTGGAGCAGATGGAAGTCACGACGGGTGCTGAAACATTAATCACGGAACTACATCAAAGAGGTTACAAGGTTGGTCTTGTTTCCGGGGGATTTCATGAAGTCATCGACCCTATTGCGAGGTCTTTAGGAATTGATCTAGTCCTAGCAAATCGTTTAGAGGCTTCTGATGGCCGTTTGACAGGGAAAGTCCTCGGTGGGATAATCACACCTGAAAGGAAAAAAGAGTCTCTCCTGACGTGGGCGAAAGAAAATCATGTCCCACGAAGTCAGACGATTGCGATGGGTGATGGTGCCAATGACCTTCCGATGATTGAAACAGCCGGTATCGGAATTGCCTTTATGGCAAAGCCAATCGTCGCTGAGCGAGCCACATATCGTATCGAGAAGAGGGATTTAAGCCTTGTTCTTGAAATTCTAGACCAGCATAGAAAGGAAACAGCATGCATATCCTACTAGCACCGGATTCATTTAAAGAATCCTTATCTGCCAAACAAGTAGCAGAAGCCTTGAAAAAAGGATTTCAAGAGGCTCTACCAGATGCAACTTTTGACCTCCTTCCTATTGGGGATGGTGGCGAAGGCACCATGGATACCTTGGCAGATGTGTTAGCCTTAAAAAAAGAGCAGGTCTCCGTCACGGGACCCTTTGGAAATCCAGTCCTAATGTCCTACTACCGGAGAGAGCAGATGGCTTTTTTTGAGATGGCAGCACTAGTCGGGTTAGGGTCTATTCCAGTTGATCAACGTAATCCTCTAGAACTAGAAACTCGGGGAATTGGTGAACTGATATTGCATCTAGTCGATCAAGGTGTGCAAACAATTTGTGTCGGAATCGGTGGATCTGCGACCAATGATGGTGGAATGGGCATGGCAGCTGGACTAGGGGTCAAATTTTTTGATCAAGAAGGACACCTTCTTCGTCCGGTAGGGGCTTCCCTGGGCCGTATAGCTTCCATAGATACGAGTTCAGTCCCTGCTAGCATCAAGCAGATCGACCTTCAAATCTTAACGGATGTGATCAACCCCTTATGCGGAACTCAAGGAGCAACCTTTATTTTTAGTGGTCAGAAGGGGCTAAATCCTCTCTTAATTCCAGCGGTTGATCAGGCCATGCAAAGCTTCTACCAATTAGTAGATCCTTGCATCTTATCAATGCCAGGTGCTGGTGCTGGAGGAGGGATGGCTGCAGGTTTAGTGGCCTTTGCAGGAGGTCACATTTCCTCTGGAATTGAAAAGAGTCTCGATTTAATCGATTTTGACCACAAGGTTCAAAGGGCTGATGTAGTGGTAGTCGGTGAAGGAAGAATGGACAAGCAATCCCTTTCAGGGAAGGCTCCAGTTGGCGTAGCCAAACGAACACCAGCCGGCATTCTGGTCATTGCTATCTGTGGTAGCTTAGGGGCTGATTTACCTAGATTTCCAAGTCACAATATAAGCGCTGCTTTTTCTATTGTACCAGGTCCTTGCAAGGTTTCTGAAGCCCTCGAAAATGCAGAAAAAAATCTAATTTCTTGTGCACGTAATATTGGCCAACTACTAAAGATTCAGTAAAAAGAAACCCAATGGATTGGATTATTCCATTGGGTTTTCTTTAGCCAAAGAGCCGTTTCCAAAAGGAGGTTTTTTTACTTGTAGGAGATTCGTTCTCCTCTTCAAATAACTGGGAATACTGAAGTTTCATATCAGTTGGATCGATTCCAGAAGGGTGGTCTGTATGGATGATGAGGCCAAAAGGAGAGTTCTTGCAATCATCCGAAACAATACTTGCCACAATCCCTTGTTCTTTTGTCATTTTTAAATACTGAAGTTGGTAGGATTCATCCAAGGAAGGTGAAATCTTGACAAATACAGGTTGGAAATGATCAGAACTATCCGTCAGGATGGTTGGAAAGTTTTGGAGAAGGGCCTTCTCGCGTGCGTCAGCTAGACTACAAGAAGCGATGACCCGCTCGCCATAAGTCTCTAAAAAACGACGCTGCTCATCGGGATGGAGGCGACTAGGCCCAGCAGCTTTTTCTAAAATAGTTTTATTGATATCTGTCATACCTTTAGTATAGCATAAAGGAGGGAAGAAAAGGAGAAGGAGAACGAAAAAAATGGAAAGGATCAAAATTCGATTTGAATCCATCAATGAAACCGTTTTTATGTTAAAAAGTTCTCAAATTTCAAAGATTTCCTTGTTTTTTCTTGAAAAAATAAGCTAATTAAGGTATGATAGAGGTGTAAAAAATATAACTCATAAGGAGAGTAGAAAATGTCAATTATTACTGATGTTTACGCTCGCGAAGTCCTAGACTCACGCGGTAACCCAACACTTGAAGTAGAAGTTTATACTGAATCAGGTGCTTTCGGACGTGGTATGGTTCCATCAGGAGCTTCTACTGGTGAACACGAAGCAGTTGAACTTCGTGATGGTGATAAATCTCGTTACGGTGGTCTTGGTACTCAAAAAGCTGTTGACAACGTAAACAACATTATTGCTGAAGCTATCATCGGCTATGATGTACGTGATCAACAAGCTATCGACCGTGCTATGATCGCTCTTGACGGTACTCCTAACAAAGGTAATTTGGGAGCTAACGCTATCCTTGGTGTGTCTATCGCCGTTGCTCGTGCAGCTGCTGACTACCTTGAAATCCCACTTTACAGCTACCTTGGTGGATTCAATACTAAAGTTCTTCCAACTCCAATGATGAACATCATCAACGGTGGTTCTCACTCA
>JBKXCY010000088.1:0-6639 GCA_046994005.1 Streptococcus sp. | reverse complement strand
CAGCCTATGAAGCAGAACCAATTGTCCTAGCACCGTGGGATCCAATGGGAGCTTTGGCAAAATAATGATACAGAAAAGAGCCGAAAGGCTCTTTTTTTTATATACTCAAAAATAAAAAAGCTGGGAAGTCTAACTAAATAAATCAGATTTTATTCGTTCTGGTTTTTTAACCATTGTTTTAAAAAAAGCCGGGCCAAAAGCCCGACTTCTCTGTTATATTATTCGTTATGATTGTTAGAGTCTTGCGAAGAAGGCTCAGATGGTTTAGATGGATTTTCTTCGTTTGAAGAGCTAGACGATGGTTCTTCATACGAATACTGATCAGTGGAATAACTTGGCTCATAATAGTAGTTATTGTAGTTGTTCTTACCATTGTTTAAGTAGAGATAAGAACCACTTCGATACAGTCCACTTGGTTGCGTCCAATCTGTATGACCAGAATTGTTGTTATTGGCAAGATAGAGCATCATCTGACGGTAAACATCTGTTGCTACCTGAATTCCGTTGTCTAATACCGGAGTCAAGCGATTTGAATAACCAGTCCAGACGGCCATAGCATATTCAGGTGTGTATCCAACGAATGATTCATCTGGCATTACAATACTTGAATAACTTGAGTTCTTTGTTAATTTGTTTAATTCATTGTCAGAGTAATTTGAAGTACCGGTCTTCCCAGCTTGGTAAACTCCTGAAATAGCCGCATTTGTACCAATACCAGACATGAGGACTGTCTTCATCATATCAGTCATCATGTAGGCCGTCGTCGCTTTCATAGCGCGGGTTCCTTCAGAATCAAACTCTTTAGTCGTTCCATCACTAAAGACGACTCGGTTAACGTAGCTTGGTTTATAATAGGTACCACCATTTGCAAAAGCCGCATAGGCAGCAGCCATTTTTTCACTGCTGGCTCCGTATTTGTTGCTCGAATCACTAGTGTTACTTGAGATGGCATTCGCGTAAACCATTTCGGGATAGTCGATTCCTAACCCATTTAGGAATTTCTTAGCTTTTTTAAGGCCAACTTTTTCAAGTGCTTTGACCGCAGGAACGTTACGAGATTGTTGGATCGCATAGGTCATGGTAATGCTACCATAGTAAGAACGGTCCCAGTTGTAAAACGGTGTTGATGAATGAGGGAAATTGTATGGCTCATCTGTGATCGTAGCGGCAGTAGAAGTGTATTCCTCATGCTCGAGAGCAGGTGCATAGTCTGAAATCGGCTTCATAGTTGATCCCCAATCGCGATTAGTTTCAACCGCTTGGTTGGTACCAAAGGAAACATTGCTAGATTGGTGACGAGAACCCAGCTGAGCAATGACTTTACCAGTATTGACATCAATAACGGTAGAAGCTACTTGCATTTCATCATCCGGGTAATTGACATATTCATCTGTATTGTAGATATCCCATAGTTTCTTTTGAGCTTCTGTGTCCACGTTTGTATAGACATCCATTCCGGTTGTCAACAAATTGTAGCCCGTTTCTTCTTCGACTTGCTCGATCACTTCTTTTAGGTAATTATCCATATAAGCTGGATAACTGCTTGAAGAGCTAAGACTTTGAAGACCATCTGTAACAGGTGTATTCACTGCCGCTTCGTATTGTTTATTGGAAATGGACTTCATATCGAGCATTTCTTTTAAAACTAAGTTTCGGCGTTGAAGTGCCGCTTCGGGATGAGAATAAGGATCGTATTGGTTCGGCGCTTGAGGCATCCCTGCTAGAAGCGCTACTTGAGGGAGCGATAGATCTTTTAGGTCTTTTCCATAATAGCTTTTTGCAGCTGTCTGCATTCCATAGTTCCCATTCGCCATAAATACTTTATTAACGTAATAGGTCAAGATTTCTTGTTTGGTTGCTTTCTTTTCCAACTGAGTTGCTAACCAAGCTTCTTGAATCTTTCGTGATAGGGTACGATCGGAAGCGGAAGTTGAGAAATAGGTTAATTTGATCAATTGCTGCGTTAAGGTTGATCCCCCTTGGCTTCCTCCTCGCAAGTTGTGAAGGAAGGAGCCACCAATCCGAATGATATCGACTCCACGGTGATTGAAGAATCGGTGGTCCTCAATCGCCACGATAGCGTTAACCAAATCAGTTGGGATTTGGTCTGTTGAGACGTTGATTCGTTTCTCAGCACCTAAATCCGCAATCAAGTTATTTTGATTGTCATAAATCTTACTAGATGTTGTGGCAACCAGATCTTTTTCAGACAAGGTTGGTGCTTTCATCGCATAATAACTAAAGATTAGTCCACCAAGGACGAATAAAAGTAAGAAAAATGAAATGGCTGCTATGGCAACATATTTCAACCATTGAATGACTGTTTGTTTATTCATTTAAATACCGCCTAGAAGTTTCTGTTCGATAATATCAAGATAAGGAACGCTTGGAAGTCGATTCTTATCTACTAAAAAGCCGTGCTCCTGAATATAGGAGAGTGGCATGGATTTACTACCATGATCGATGTTGTAATAGTATATTAGTGGAGGAGCAGGAAGTAAGTAGGTTTCGCTCAACTTTGCAAAATGCAAGAGAACGAAACAGATACCACCTTGCTGGACAACCGCTTCCATATGATCAATCTGATGTTGATGAAAATTTTTCATCGGCATGGACTGCTTTTGCTGCGTTTCCTTAGCTTCGAAATCGATATAGCGCCCCTTGTATACTCCAGAATAGTCCGTGGTTGAGGCTTGCCTGAAATAGGCTTCAACAATCTTTGCCCGACTGCGACGTGGATAATCCACTTTCACGATTTGAATCGGGGTTGGTTTTTTGTGGATGACTGCCAGACCACGAGAAAGATAGTATTGATTGCTTTCGTTGATCATTTTTTCAAATGTCATCCCACGATTCGCAAAGTCGATCGGATGTTTCTTTTGTGTAGAGACCAAGGTTTTTTTGGCTACTTTATGTGGATAGTTGACCATAGTTCTCCTTATTGGTACAATTACATCACTCTATTATATCATAAATTAGAATAATGAGGAAAAAATGAATACCATACTTGTTGCAGGTTATAAGAGTTTTGATGTGGGAGTCTTTTCCAATAAAGACCCTCGACTGCCCATCATTAAAAAAGCTATTGAAAGAGATCTTCGTCGTCTATTTGAAGAAGGAGTGAAATGGCTGGTTTTTTCTGGTAATTTGGGATTTGAGGCTTGGGTACTAGAAGTTGCCTTTGAGTTAAAAGAAGATTACGATTTTCAAATGGCGACGATCTTTCTATTTGAGAACGTTGGCGAAAATTGGAATGAAGCCAATCAGGAAATGTTGGCACGTTTTAAACAGGTGGATTTCGTGAAATATGCCTATCCCCACTATAGCAATCCGGGTCAACTAAAAGAATACAATCAGTTTTTGATAGATAATGCGGATGGAGCTTACCTTTTTTACGATCCAGAAAATGAAACCAATTTAAAGTATCTTTACAAAATGATGCAAGAAAAAGAACTATTTTATGTCAAACAATTAAGTTTTGATGACTTAAATGAACTTGCTGAAAATTTTTACGAAAACTAAGTGTTATACCTTGATTTTTCTTACCAATTTTTTATATAATTGAGATGATGAACTAGATTGGAGAGAGTAATGGCAAGTATTATTTTTACTGCGAAAGATATTTTTGATCAAGATTTCAAACGAGAAGTTCGTGGTTATAGTAAAGATGAAGTAAATGAATTTTTGGATGATGTTATAAAAGACTATGAAACCTATGCTGCTTTGGTGAAGGAATTGCGTGAAGAAAACGCACGCCTTCGTGAAGAACTTGCCCAAAAAGCACAGGAAACACCACAAACATCTCCAATTGCTAGTACAGCTACGCAAGAATTCCCGCAAGTGACAACAGCGACGAACTTTGATATTCTTAAACGACTCAATCGTTTGGAAAAAGAAGTTTTTGGGAAACAGATCGTAGATCGCGATTATTAATCCCATAGATCGTGCAATTTTTGGATAATCGCGTGAGAGAATGCTCTCATGAGGAAAGTCCATGCTAGCACAGGCTGTGATGCCTGTAGTGTTTGTGCTAGGTGAATCCATAAGCCTAGGGACTTGGTATTCAAGTTACGGCGAGTGAAGGAGCTAAGTCTAAGGATAGGCTCTAGTAGCTCTGAAAGTGCCACAGTGACGTAGTTTTTAGGGAAACCTAAAAAGTGGAACGCGGTAAACCCCTCAAGCTAGCAACCCAAACTTTGGTCGGGGCATGGAATGCGTGGAAACGAACATAGCATTCTGACTGGAAACAGTAGACAGATGATTATCGAAGGAAATGGTACCTAGTCATTTCTGGAACAAAACATGGCTTATAGAAAATTGCATATAGGTTGATGAGGTGGAGAGAGATCTCAACCTCCTTTTTTAAAGTGATAGGAATAAGATGAAAAAACAATTTGAATTGATTGCAACGGCTGCTGCTGGTCTAGAGGCAGTTGTTGGTCGAGAACTACGCGATCTTGGCTATGATTGCCAGGTTGAAAATGGACGGGTTCGATTTCAAGGAGACCGTCGAGCAATCATAGAGACAAATCTCTGGTTGCGCGCGGCTGATCGAGTGAAAATTGTGGTTGGGACTTTTCCAGCCAAAACCTTTGAAGAACTCTTTCAAGGTGTCTTTGCTTTGGATTGGGAAAATTATTTGCCTTTAGGAGCACGTTTTCCTATTTCTAAGGCTAAATGTGTCAAATCAAAACTCCATAATGAACCTAGCGTTCAGGCCATTTCGAAAAAAGCAGTTGTTAAAAAGTTACAAAAACACTATGCCCGCCCAGAAGGTGTTCCTCTCATGGAAAATGGGGCAGAGTTTAAGATCGAAGTATCAATCCTTAAAGACCAAGCCACCGTCTTGATTGACACCACTGGTAGTAGCCTCTTCAAACGTGGTTATCGGACTGAAAAAGGGGGAGCCCCTATTAAGGAAAATATGGCAGCAGCAATTCTTCTGTTGTCAAACTGGTATCCAGATAAACCCTTGATTGACCCGACATGTGGTTCTGGAACGTTTTGTATTGAGGCGGCGATGATTGCGAGAAATATGGCACCTGGTTTACGTCGGACCTTTTCTTTTGAAGAATGGAACTGGATGGATGATCGCTTGATTCATGAAGTCCGTCAAGAGGCAAGCAGAAGAATCAATCGCGAGATCGAATTGGATATTATGGGAACTGATATCGATGCGCGGATGGTTGAGATTGCCAAAGAAAATGCCCAGAAAGCGGGCGTTAGCAGTGACATTACTTTTAAACAAATGCGAGTCCAAGATCTTCACTCAGATAAGATCAACGGGGTGATTATCTCCAATCCTCCATATGGAGAACGCTTATCTGATGATGAAGGTGTGACGAAATTGTATACTGAAATGAGGCACGTATTTGCACCTCTCAAAACCTGGAGTAAATTTATCTTAACCAGTGATGAAGGTTTTGAATCTAAATTCGGTAGTAAAGCAGATAAAAAACGAAAACTTTATAACGGAACCCTAAAAGTTGATCTCTACCAATATTTTGGGGAACGAGTAAAACGGCAGATTAAGGCATAGAAAGGATTTTTATGACAGAGAAGGATAAAAAGCCATTAGAGCAAGAAACAGAATCAATTTTAGAGTTTGAAGATGCTAAAGAGATGACGATTGGGCAGGCCAATCGAAAGGCAGAAGAAATCGAAGCAGGTGTAACTGAAGGTGATAATGTCTTAGACAAATACATCAAACAACACCGAGCAGAAATTGAGGCTGAAAAATACGATACAAAAATTTTGGCCAAAGAAGAATTGGCTAAAGCTGAGGAGTTGGCAGCTACAGAAACAGTTGCAGAAGTAGCTGAAGCAGTGGCGGCACCGGAAGTAACGGAAACGGTCTTGGGACAAAGGCCTGAAATGGATGCTATCTCAACAGAATTACCTGCTAAGATTAAATTTGGACCAACACCAACCGAACCAATTGTAGAAGCAGAGGACCTTCCTGAGGAAACTCCAAGCAATGCTGGTAAACGAATCAAAGCGGTTCTATACTCTGCATTAGGTCTAGCGATTGTCGGTTCGGCCATTTTTGTGACCTATAACTGGATGCACAGTCGTGGAAAATCTGGTGGTACAACTGTTGTATCGTCTTCATCTAGCAAGTCATCTTCTACTTCTAAATCAAGTAGCAGTGAAACACAAGCTCAAAAATTGGAAGAGTTTACCAAAGCTTACGATGCCTTTTTTGTAGACGAATCGAAAAGTGGGCTAAAAAATGATAAATTCGGAGACTTGGAAAATCTGAAGAAACTGCTGGACAAATTAGAAGGAAGCAGTGATTATAATGCGGCTAAAACAAAATATGAAGATCTTGTGAAGCAAGTTTCTGCCATTCAAAAAGTGAATTCTCAATTCAGTTCTCCTGTGATCAAAGATGGAGTTCTTGATGCAACTGCCAAAGCAAAAAGTGATGCGACCTTTGCAGAAACAAAGACAGGCAATGAAAAATTAGATAGCTTATTGAATGAGGCAGTAGCGCAGGGACGTTCACAACAGGTTGCGACACCAGCCCCAGTGACAGGAACAGGTGGTACAGAAGCTTCGAATGCAACTCCAGCTCCAGCTGTAAATGCTACTACAAGTGGTGCAGGAACTGCAAGTCCAGGTTATTCAGGCTATGGC
>JBKXCY010000087.1:0-6725 GCA_046994005.1 Streptococcus sp. | reverse complement strand
AGCACTGATATCTAAGATGGTCACTTGGGCACCAAGTCCAAGGGCGATACGAGCCGCGTGGGTTCCAACGACCCCGCCTCCGATAATGGTAACTTTTCCTTTGGGAACACCTGGCACCCCACCTAGGAGGACGCCTGATCCACCTTCTTGTTTGGTCAGGAAGTGAGCACCGATTTGCACGGCCATCCGTCCAGCCACCTCACTCATTGGCACCAAGAGTGGCAATTGTCCATCTAAGTCTCGAACGGTTTCGTAGGCTACACCAGTTGTCTTGGCTGCAACCATGGCATCTGCTAATTCAGGAGCAGCAGCCATATGCAAGTAAGTAAAGAGCAAGAGGTCTTCGCGAAGGAAGCCATATTCTTCAGCGAGGGGTTCTTTGACTTTGACCACCATCTCAGCGGCCCAAGCTTCTGCAGCAGTCGCAACGATGGTTGCCCCTTGCTTCGTGTAATCTTCATCCGCAAAGCCAGAACCAAGTCCGGCATTTGTTTCCACCAAAACGTGATGACCTTTCTTCACCAAGCTTTGTACACCTGCAGGTGTCAAACCGACCCGATTTTCGTTGTTTTTAATTTCTTTAGGAATTCCAATGAGCATTCTTGCCTCCTTGCTCAGATTTAGGTGTAAAAAGGCCATTGGTGTGAGATGGCTCTCTTGACTCAATGACCTTTTCACTCCTTATCTGATTGTTTTGATTGATTTAATTGTATAGAAAAGTGGGTTAAAAAGCAAGAAAAATTTGAGCTTGCCTTCCTTTAGACTATTTGCTAAACTAATCCCTAAAGAAGGAGTGTCAAATGGAAAATTTATATGTGAAGTTAGCGGCTTATCGTGAAGTGGAGACAGAGCGTTTGCACTTGCGTCCGGTCACTCTTGAAGACGCACCAGCTATGTTTGAGTATGCTTCTGATGAGACAGTTACGCGCTATACCTTTGCAACCAATCATAGTCTTGAAGAGACGCGTAATAATATTGCCCTCTTTTACCTAGCGAGCCCACTTGGAAGATGGGGGATCGAGCTCAAAGAGAATGGAAAATTTATCGGGACGATTGATTTACTGGATTTGGATCTTTCTCTGAAGAAGGGGAGTATCGGCTATGTTCTGAATAAAGACTATTGGAACCAGGGTCTTGCGACAGAGGCTACCAAGGCAGTCATTGCCTTGGCTTTTGAACAGTTAGGGATGAACAAGCTCATTGCCGTTCATGACAAGGACAACCCAGCTTCTGGACGGGTGATGGCCAAATCAGGGATGAAATATTCTCACGAGGAGCCCTACGCGATGCTAGACCTGCATGAAGAAGGGAGAATGGTGACGAGAGTTCATTATGTCCTCACGAAGGAAGAATATTTGTCAGAAAAATGAGTCAGGATATTGACAAAAGACCTATCTCCATGATATAGTAGATAGGTACTGCTGGTTTAGCTCAGTCGGTAGAGCGCATCCATGGTAAGGATGAGGTCGCCGGTTCAATCCCGGCAACTAGCATATCAGAAGAGAGAAGCTTAGAGAAGATCTAGGCTTCTTTTTTTGCGAGTCCATCTTTAAAAGTCCGGTTTTTTCAACAATTTTCAAAAAAACGTTGACAAGCAAGGAAATCCGTGGTAAAGTTAGAACAACAAAGAGAAAGGAGAAAACCATCATGAACAAAGTAGATGTTTTGATGACACAATTGAATACACAGCTTCTCCAATCTCAGTTGAGTTCGATGTAAACTATAAATGGAACCCAAGATGGAGGAGTTTGTCTTGGGTTTTTTGTATGCATTTTTACCTGCCTTAACTGAATTGGTGATAGGCATCAGAAGGCCCAAGTGTGGACTGAGCACGTACTCAGCTCCTTGCTTGGGTTTTTTCTGTGCCATTTTGAAAAGGAGAATATATGATCAGAGCTATTTGGGAGTATATCAGGGAGCGCAAGTGGCGATATGTGAAGATCGCTATGGTCCTGATTCTTTATGATTACACCTTATTGATCCCGACGCAAGTTATCCAGCGTTTAGTGGATCATTTGAGTCAGCAGACGCTGACGCAATCGAACTTTGTATGGGATATGGTCCTCTTGGTAGGATCAGCCATCCTCAATTACCTGACGGCTTTTTATTGGCAGTTGCGACTTTTTCAGTCGTCAGTCCATTTCAAGGCGACCCTTCAGGGACAAGCGTTTCGTAAGCTAGTAGCTATGCGGCGTCCCTTTTTTGAGAAATTCCGTTCAGGAGATCTCTTGACGCGCTTTACGACAGATGTGGATGGGATGGCCGATATGGCTGGTTACGGGATGATGGTGCTCCTGTTTGGCGGTGGCTTGTTTGCCTTTATTATTCCGACCATGTTTTTCATTTCTTGGCAATTAACCTTGATTTCCTTTATTCCAATGATCTTCCTCGTCGTCTCTACCTATTTTTTGAGTAGAAAGCAGGAGGAGTATGTTGAGCAAAACCGGGAAGCAGTCGCTCAGTTGAACGATGAGGTCTTGGAGTCGATCGAAGGGATCCGGGTCATGCGGGCCTATAGTAGACGGGACCAGCAGGTCAAACAGTTTCAGAAGAAAACAGCCAGTCTATCCAAAACGGGGGATAAAATTGCCTCTATCCAGTATTCTTTTGGACCTTTAGCCCTGTTGTTTATTGGATTCTCGACAGTCTTGCTCCTGCTATTTGGCGGCCAGTCCCTGGCAAGCGGGCAGTTGAGCCTTGGGAAATTATTGGCTTTACAGCTGTATTTGGTCTTTTTAATTGAGCCTATGTGGATGATAGCGGACCTGATCTTGGTCTACCAGACAGGGCAAATGTCCTATAAAAAATTAAAAGAAGTGATTGATGAAACAGATGATCTGGAGCCAGATGGTCCTCACTACCTAGAGCAGATTGATTTGGTGCAGTTTAAGGACTATTCTTTCAGCTATCCTGGTGCTGAGCGAAAGAGCCTGTCAGGCATTGATTGGACCATCCAGAAAGGACAGACGGTTGGAATTGTTGGTCGTACCGGAGCAGGAAAGACTACCCTGGTTCGACAATTCTTGCGGCAGTACCCAGTTGGTGAGGGAGAGTTTTTGGTCAACCAGCAACCGATCGTGGACTACAACCGACACTCCATCGAAGAAAAAATTGGCTATGTTTCCCAAGAACATATTTTATTCTCCAAGTCTATCCGTGAGAATATAGCGCTTGGTAAAAAAGGAGCCAGCCAAGATGACTTGGTGGAAGCAGTAGCCCAAGCTGCTTTTGCGGATGATCTCGAGCGGATGTCTCAGGGAATGGACACCCTGATCGGTGAGAAAGGGGTCTCTGTATCAGGAGGTCAAAAACAACGGATCTCTTTGGCGCGTGCCTTCTTAAGAGATGCTGAGCTCTTGCTGTTAGATGATTCCCTTTCGGCGGTGGATGCGAAGACTGAACAGGCCATTATTGACACGATTCAAAAAGAACGAAAAGACAAGACGACCATCATTGTTTCCCATCGCTTGTCGGCTGTTCATCAGGCGGATTGGATCATCGTCTTGGATCAAGGGCAGATTGTAGAAGAAGGCAGGGCTAGTGATTTATTAGCTCAAGAGGGCTGGTATTATGAACAATACCAACGGCAACAAAAACAGGAAGGAGAATAAGATGAAAGTTTTAAAACGATTATTATCGAGGATCACGCTTTATCCAACTGTCTTTCTTGCTGGCTTTATTTGCCTCTTACTAGCCACCATTTTTTCTGAATTGTCTCCCTTTCTTCTCCAAAAGATGATCGATGGGCCTTTGACCGCACTGACCCACGGTGGCGGGCAAGGTGACTTGCTTCAGATGGGAGGATTCTATCTCTTGGTCTTGAGCCTGGGACAGCTGATTAGCTACTTGGGAAATCGGATCTTGCTACATGGAAGTAATCAAGTAACCGCTAGTCTGAGAGACCAAGCCTTTCAAGTCATGCAAGGGCTACCTATTTCTTTTTTTGATGATAAGCCGGCTGGGAAGATCGCGACAAGAATTGTCAATGATACGGAGACCTTGCGGACCCAGTTTTATAACTCTTGTATGATTTTAGTCATCTATTTGGTGCGTTTCCTCTTTATTCTAGGAATTCTCTTTTATCTGAGTCCTATGATGGGCCTTCTCTTGTGTTTGGTCTTTCCAATTTTCTATGGAATCCAGTATCTCTACAAGGTCATGACGGATCAGCCTATGAAGGATTTCTTTGATGCGCGAAGCGAGGTCAATACCCAGGTCAATGAACTCTTGCATGGTGCCAGTATGATTCAACTCTATCATCAAGAGCCTGGTGTGGTGGAGGAGTTTGAAGCCACTACCCAGAAGATGTTAGGAGCCAATGATCGAATCCTCTTAGCCGATTCTATCGCTTCTTGGACCTTGACGGAATTGCTCAAGTTTTTAGTGATTGCAGGCATTTTGACTATCGCTGGGATTTCTTTCCTAGAGGGTAATATCGGTGTGACGGCTGGTTTCTTATTTATCAATATTAACTATGTCATTAATCTATTTGATCTCATGGCCAATCTCAGTCGTCAATTCCCGAATATTCGGCGATCCTTAGAAACGGGGAGCCGCGTCCTTGCTTTCTTAGACCAACCATTAGAGGCCGATGGTGCATCGGAACTGAAGATAGAAAAGTCTCAAGTCGTGTTTGACGACGTTCAATTTGCTTATGAAGAAGGCAAACCAGTTCTACAGGATATTGCCTTTCAGGCTAGTCCTGGGGAAACCATCGCTCTTGTGGGCCATACTGGATCGGGTAAGTCTTCTATTATGAACCTGCTCTATCGTTTTTATGATCCTCAAGAAGGAGCGATTTTGATCGATGGTCAAGATATTCGCCAAGTCTCTCGTGAGAGCCTGCGTAGCCACATGGGGATTGTCCTGCAGGATCCTTATCTATTTACAGGGACCATTGCTAGTAATGTGGCCATGAATCAGAATCACATTGATCGGGATGCAGTCCAAGATGCCTTGAAAAAAGTCGGGGCTTGGCCCTTTGTAGAGCGCCTTGAAAAGGGGATCGACCATCCAGTCGTAGAAAAAGGATCCGCCTTTTCAAGTGGCGAGCGCCAATTGATTTCCTTTGCGCGGACGCTCTATATGAATCCGCAAATTCTGATTTTGGATGAGGCAACCTCTCACATCGATACGGAAACAGAAGAAATCATCCAGAAGGCTATGGCAGTCCTGCAAAAGGGACGGACCACCTTTATCATTGCCCATCGCTTGTCCACTATTCAAGATGCGGATCAGATCTTAGTCTTATCTGAAGGACGCATTGTAGAGCGTGGTAGACACGAGGAACTGGTTACACAAGGCGGGATCTATGCCCAGATGAATGCCATTCAGCAAACAGTGGTGTAAGATGATCATGCAAAGAAAAAGTTTGAAAACCAGCCTGTATCTAGTATATAGGCTGGTTTTTGTGATATAATAAAGTGATAATAGTGAGGTGATCCAGATGTATATTGAAATGGTAGATGAGACGGGACAAGTTTCTGACGAAATCTTAAAACAAACGCAAGAAATTTTAGAATTTGCTGCTCAAAAAATTGGGAAAGAAGACAAGGAAATGGCTGTGACTTTTGTGACCAATGAACGCAGTCATGAACTAAATCTTGAATACCGTGATACGGATCGTCCGACAGATGTCATCAGTTTAGAATACAAGCCTGAGATGGAGATTTCTTTTGATGAGGAAGACCTTGAAGAAAATCCAGAATTGGCAGAGATGATGGCGGAATTCGATACCTATATTGGTGAGCTCTTTATTTCAATTGACAAGGCGCGGGAGCAAGCGGAAGAATATGGCCATAGCTTTGAGCGCGAAATGGGATTTTTGGCAGTACATGGTTTTCTTCACATCAATGGCTATGATCACTATACGCCAGAAGAAGAAAAGGAAATGTTTGGCTTACAGGAAGAGATTTTGACAGCCTATGGACTCACAAGACAATAAGCGAAAATGGAAAAATCGAGACTTCACTTCAAGCCTGGAGTTTGCGATAACAGGAATTTTTACATCGATCAAAGAAGAGCGCAATATGCGCAAGCACGCCTTATCAGCCCTTGTAGCAATGCTTGCTGGTTTGGTATTTAGGATTTCTGCGACGGAATGGCTCTTTTTATTGCTCAGCATCACTTTGGTGATTGCTTTTGAAATTATGAATTCAGCCATTGAAAATGTGGTGGATCTAGCTAGTAACTACCATTTCTCCATGTTGGCAAAGAATGCCAAAGACATGGCGGCTGGAGCGGTCCTCGTTGTATCAGGTTTTGCCTTGGTGACAGGATTGATCATTTTTGTGCCCAAATTCTGGGCCTTGGTATTTGGATAAGAGGGAGCATGCCCTCGTGAAAGGAAACTATGACATTTAAATCAGGCTTTGTAGCCATATTAGGACGTCCCAATGTTGGGAAGTCAACATTTTTGAACCACGTCATGGGGCAAAAAATTGCCATCATGAGTGACAAAGCGCAAACAACGCGCAATAAGATTATGGGAATCTACACGACCGATAAGGAACAGATCGTCTTTATCGATACCCCAGGGATTCACAAACCCAAGACCGCACTTGGAGACTTCATGGTGGAGTCAGCCTATAGTACCCTTCGGGAAGTCGATACCGTACTCTTTATGGTGCCAGCAGATGAAGCGCGTGGCAAGGGTGATGATATGATCATCGAACGCCTTAAAGCAGCTAAAGTGCCCGTCATCCTTGTGGTCAATAAGATTGACA
>JBKXCY010000086.1:0-6747 GCA_046994005.1 Streptococcus sp. | reverse complement strand
TTTGGGTTCAGGGAATAAAAAAATCGGAACAGTCGTTCCGATTTTTTTAACCTGAATTACGTAATCCTGTAGCCACTCCATTGATCGTAATATGGATTAGCTTGTCTTGATCGGCTGGTAATTGGCCGGTCCGTTGACGTCGAATCAGTTCTAACTGAATATAGTTCAAGACGTTAAAGTACGGCATCCGATAGTCCAAACTTTCTTTCAGATAAGGGTTCTCCGCGAGCAACTCGTCTTGTTCCTCAATCATCAAGATGATGTCCTTGGTCAATTGCCATTCATGTAAGATAATCTGATAGATATTGCGAACTTCTTCTTCTTCACACAATTGAGCGTACTCAAAGGCAATATCCATGTTGGCTTTGGATAAGACCATGTCCACATTTGACAAGAGAGATTGGAAGAAAGGCCAGTTTTTATACATGTATCGAAGGGTTTCGATATTCTCAGGATCCTCATCGATAAATTCCTTAAAGCTAGAACCTACTCCGTACCAACCAGGGAACATCACCCGACTTTGTGACCATGAGAAGACCCATGGGATAGCACGCAAACCACCGATTTCTGTAATGGTCTTACGAGCAGCAGGACGTGAACCAATATTAAAGCTTGAAATTGCTTTGATCGGACTTGATTCAAAGAAGTAGTCATAGAAGTGCTCATTTCCAAAGACCAAATCACGATAGATATCGTAACTGCAATTCACGACTTTATCCATGACTTCCCCGAAACGATCAAACATAGAGAATGGACTCTTTTGTTCGGCAATCATTCGGTTAATGGTTGCAGAGACGAGCATCTCAAGGTTGTAGTAGGCAGCATCTTTATTTCCATATTTATTGCCGATCACTTCCCCTTGCTCAGTTAAGCGGATACGGTCATTAATGGATTTCAACGGTTGAGACGTGATGGCTTCATAAGTAGGACCTCCACCACGGCCAACAGTACCACCACGACCATGGAAGAAGGTAATCTTCACTCCAAACTCATCTCCGATATCGGTCAATTGTTGTTGGGCTTTAAAGAGCGTCCAGCATGAAGACAAGTATCCACCATCTTTGTTGGAATCAGAGTATCCTAACATAATCTCTTGGTAGTTGTTCTTAGAAGCAATCCAACGTTTGGCAATCGGAAGAGACAAGTAACTTCTCATGGTTTCTTCTGAGTGATCCAAGTCTTCGATCGTTTCAAACAACGGTACGATTTGAACGCGAGCTTTTTCCGTATCGACTAAGCCCACTTCTTTCAACATCACAGCCAATTCTAACATATCTGACACACTGGTTGCATGAGAAATGATGTTTTGACGAATGACTTCTTCTCCTAAACGATCCTTCAATTCACGGGCCGTTTGGAAAATCGCTAATTCTTTTTCAAGCAGTTCAGATTTTTCTGCATGGGTTGCCGATAAAATACGTGGATCTTCTAAAAGTTCTTTCAAGAGAACTTGACACTTTTCATCCTCTGATAAATCAGAATAGTGGTCATTAATCCCTGCTGATTTCAGCAATTCTGCCACACAGGCTTCATGTACACTCGAATCCTGACGCATATCAATAGAGGCCAGATAGAATCCAAAAACATCGATGGCTTCTAGAAGTTCTGCAAACTCACCAGAAATTAAATACTCTGATTTGTTTTCTAACAAGGAATCTTTGATCTTTTCAAGGTCTTCTTTAAATTCTTGAGCTGATGCATAAGCTGGAGCTTCTTTCTCAGAAATTTTCTTTAGAGCTCCAGAGATACGATTGCCAATATAATCAGAAACCGGCCCTTGTTGATGAGCATTTTCTCCCAATAATCTCTCTACCGCATAACGATCTTCTCTGGTTTCTCCCACCATTGTCCATTCTTTTAAATTGACCAAGGTTTGGATCAATTTTGACTGGATATAGTGGAAAGCTCGACGGGATGGTTCTTTTTCACGAAAGACAGATGTATCACTTGATAGGGCTGCCATTTCAGCTACTGCTTCACTTGTTTTAGAAAGACTCGTTGAAAGGGAGAAATGACGGTATAATTTAGAAATTTTTTCGATGTAATAGTTCAAAATGACTTCACTTTGAATGGTTGCTGAACGCTTCAAGGTCTCAGCTGTTACAAACGGATTCCCGTCCCGGTCTCCCCCAATCCACATGCCCATTGTGATCGGACGTGGTTGTTCAAGCTCTAATCCATGCTCTTTTGCCAAGCGTTTGTATTCCAACATAAGATTTGGAACAGCTTGTAAGAAAGAGCTATTGTAATATTCCATGACATTGGTAATTTCATTAGTAACCTTCAATTTTTTGTCACGAATCATATCCGTTTGCATCATGATTTCGATATTACAACGAAGGTTGTTATACCACTTATTCTCATTCATTAAACCAGCTTTAACATCCCGGTGCTGACGAAGAAGAGCGTGAATATGATTGGTTAAATCCAGCATGGTTTTTCGTTGCACTTGAGTTGGATGGGCTGTTAAAACAGGTACAATATTGAGATTTTCAAGAATTTCTTGTGCATCTTCATTTTTCGCAACTTCTTTGATGGTTGAAGAAAGTTTTCCGAGGTATTCACCATCCACGTTATTCAAATGATTGATTTCATAGGCCAAATCGACATCTTCTGAGATGTTAATCAAGAGTGGCAAAATGGCAAAATAACGTGAAATCACTGTCATTTCTTCATTTGTCAATTGTTCCACTATTTGATTCAACTCACGATAGTTCTGTGTTTTTGATAGATCCTTCAACTGCCTAATTTTATCAAAGGTTTCCGGACGAACCAAATTTTTCGTAATATCATCTAATAAAATGGTTAAGATTTCGGCTTCTTCTTTGATAATATCTTTATTTGTGAAGTTCTCTAATTTTTGTAAGACCATTTTTTCTCCTTTTTGAATAGCCATTCAACAATTCCCTTTTAATAATAAGGTTTGATTTTACCTTTTTCTTCAAAAACCATGCCTTCTTGTTCCATCTTGGCCCGTTTTTCACTAGCGTCGATATTCAAAACGAAAGCAATCGCTACGGATAAGACCCATAAGCTATTTCCCCCTTGGGATAAGAAGGGGAAGGTCACTCCTGTAGACGGAATCAAACCAGAAATTCCTCCGATGTTAATGAAGGTTTGCACTAAGATCATCCCACCGATCCCAATGGCCATCATTGAATTAAAAGGATTCTTTGCTCGAATACCGACTAAAATGATCCGAAGGATTAAGAAGAATAGGAGAGCAAGGATCAAGCTAGCTCCAACAAAACCTAATTCTTCAATCACAATCGCAAACACAAAATCTGTGTGCGCTTCTGGTAAGTAACCTTGTTTTTCAATGGAATTTCCAAGTCCCAAGCCAAACCAACCACCGTTGCTCATGGCATAGTAGGAATTAGCTAATTGGTGACCTGCGCCAGACAAGTCATTGAAGGGATTAAAGAAGGCACTAAAACGTTTGGCTACATAACCAAAGACTGGAATTTTAGCGACACGGTCCACACCGATGATCCATATTGAACCAAGGACAATGGTGGACGCCCCAACAACTAAACCAAGTAAAGAGGTAAACCAACGGTAACCGACTCCACTAGCCGTAATCATGATCAAGACCGTTAAGGCCAAGATCGTCGCATTTCCCAAGTCCGGCATAATCACAACAATTCCAATCAGAATCAAGGTCAGCCAACGCCAATCGTTTAAATTCCTTGGAATCCATTCATTGTGGGTCAAGGCTTGATAATCATAATCGCGTATCTCGTCTTGTCGTTTAGAAAAGATCAAAGCTAGATACCAGACTAAGATCACCTTGAGGTACTCCGCTGGCTGGATACTGAACCCTCCAGGAATTGTCAACCAACCGTGAGCTCCATTGACCGTATCCGTGATAAACCTAGACAAAATCAACAAAATCACTTCAATAAAGATGACAAAAGCCAGCACTTTTTTATTTCGAAGAAACTTTAAGCTAAATTTATAAATCAAGGCGATGGTTAGGAGACTAAGGATAAAAAAGAGTCCCTGTGTCCGCACCATCCGAGTAGAACTCACTCCACTTTGAATTGCCAAGGCACTTGTTGTCGAATAGACTACAATCAAACCAATAATGGATAAAATCAAATAGGGAATGAGGATGGAATAATTTAAAAGATGTCTTTTTTCAATTTTCATAATTCACCATATTTCTAATGTTCAACCTTCATTATATCATTTTTAAGAAGCAAAACCAAGGAAAGGCCAGAAAAGATTCGGCTTCTTCCCTATTTTCAAGAAATATTCTAATCATTCTTCTTATTTTCATATATTTTTATCCTTTTTCGATGAAAAGATTCCTTTTTTTTGAAAATAATGGCTGAAATCAGCATCTTTTAAGCATTAAGTTTTGCCTTTTCGTTTTTTTTACGGTAAAATGTTTCTGTATGAGAAAAAGGATAAAACCCGTTGTTCTCTTGGTCTTTTTTATCGGTATCATTTCTTTTCTCGTTCTTTCACGAACGATTGCCGATCTGCAAGCCAGAGAGCGACAAGAAACAACCAAAACCATTCCGAACTCCAATACACCTCGAAAAACAACTACTGCAAGCTCTTCTTCTAAAAAAGAAGAAGACATCAATCCAGAACTGGTTGGCCGCCCGATCATAGATATCTCAGGCTGGCAATTGCCTAGTGAAATTGATTACGATGTCCTCTCCCAAAATGTGGGAGGTGTGATCGTTCGTGTCCATAGTGGGGCTCAAGCTAAAAAGGAAAATGCGGCAACCTACTTAAATGGTCTGGATAAATCTTTTAAAACCCATATCCAAGAATTCCAAAAACGAAATATCCCTGTCGCAGTCTATGCTTATGTCGCTGCTAAGGATAAAAAAGAAATGGAAAAAGAAGCAGAGGAATTTTACAAGGCTGCTTCTCCTTACAAACCGACCTACTATTGGTTAGACGTTGAGGAAAAAACCATGAAGGATATGAACGCAGGTGTTGAAGCTTTCCGAGCAAAACTACAAGCTTTGGGTGCAAAAAATATTGGACTCTATATCGGAACTTACTTCATGGAAGAACATAGTATCTCCACTGATAAATTTACGGCTCTTTGGATTCCTACTTATGGATTTGATGATGGCTACTATAATGCCACGCCAGATACCAACACGGAATACGACTTGCATCAATATACCTCTCAAGGACAATTAAATGGATTCTCACACTACTTGGATCTCAACCAAATTGCTCCGACGCAAGACCAAGAAGCGATTTATCGGAAACTTTTCAAGGTACAAAAAGATAACTCTTCCTCATAGCCTTAAAACAGCAGATCAAGTGATCTTCACTTTTTCTGCTGTTTTCTATTTTTAAGGAGAAGAGAATATTGCTGCTACTATATGTTATAATGGTCTAATGAAATCTGGTTTTGTAGAGAAAAAGAGAAAAGGAGAAAGCCATGGCAAAAAAAAATAAAGTAAAAAAGACCTTAGTCGAGCAGATCTTAACAAAAGCAAAAATTGAGCACGTAGGCTTACAAATTAACGCTTTAGAAGGGATCTTACCAGAAGGGATTGATCGCTCTACTATTTTCAAAACCCTAGCTCTCAAAGGTGATAAAACGGGTCCAGTGATTGGGATCATTCCTATCACGGAGCATCTTTCAGAGAAAAAATTGGCCAAATTATCGGGAACTAAGAAAGTGGCAATGATTCCTCAAAAGGATCTCGAAAAAACAACAGGTTATATTCATGGTGCCAATAATCCCGTGGGCATTCGTCAAAAGCATCCTTTCCCAATCTTTATCGATCAATCAGCCCTTCAGTTAGAGACCATGATCGTATCTGCTGGGGAAATCGGCCATAGTATTCAAATCAAACCACAACTTCTAGCAGACTTCGTACAAGCGACTTTTGCAGATATTTTAGAATAATGACAGAGAAGGAGACAAGATTGTGAAACTATATTTTATTCGACACGGACGGACAGAATGGAATGAAGAAGGACGTTTTCAAGGATCAAATGGAGATTCTCCGCTGTTACCAGCCTCCATTCATCAGCTTGAAAAATTAGGAATGCATCTAGCTACTGTCCCTTTTGATGCAGCTTTTGCAAGTGATCTGCCACGGACAGTCCATACTGCACAGATCATTCTCGATCAATTGGAGACACCTCTAAAACTGCAACCAACGCCTGCTCTTCGTGAGTGGAATTTGGGAAAATTAGAAGGAGCTAAAATTTCTACCATTTCGGCCATCTATCCCCAACAAATGGATGCCTTTCGACATAACCTCGCCCGTTTTCAAAATGAAATCTTTGATGCGGAATCGGTTTATGATACAACCAAACGGACCTGCGATTTTGTAAAAAGTTTGAAAGGAAAAGAACTCGATACCGTTCTCATCGTTGGACACGGGGCCAATTTGACAGCTTCTATTCGAACCTTGCTCGGTTATGAAATAGGAGAACTTCGCAAAAATGGCGGACTCAATAATGCTAGTGTGACGATTCTGACAACAGATGATTTTGAGCACTATCACTTAGACACTTGGAACGACACCTCTTATATGGAAGACTAAAAAACACTGATCTTGCGATCAGTGTTTTCTTTTAGCTTATTTCATAGTTGGGAAAAGTAGGACGTCGCGAATTGTTGTTACATTGGTCAACAACATAACGAGACGGTCAATACCAATTCCAAGTCCACCTGTTGGTGGCATACCGTATTCGAGGGCTTCAACATAGTCATAGTCGATGCCTGTAGCTTCATCATCTCCCAATTCTTTAGCA